>CAIVBX010000105.1 GCA_903904275.1 uncultured Pseudomonadota bacterium | reverse complement strand
TCGCCACCTGACGAATGATGTCGAACACTTTCAGCATTGGTTCAGAATGCCCGATGATATTTTCAAATTTGTAATTTTTAACCAGCGTTTGTTTTAAATAATCGCGTTCATTGGTGAGTTCATGTTGCTTGCGTTCCATGATTTGCAACATATTGACGCTATGCGCGATTAAATTTGCCACCATTTCCATAAAGCGTGCGCGTTCACCTAAAAAATCAGCGGTACTCGGTTGCGCGGCAAGCACTCCCACAATTTCCCCTTGTTCAGCTAAAAGTGGCGAACCAATAAACGGCAAATCAGGATTATAAACACCGAGCCGACTCAAAAAACGTGGCTCGTCGGCAATTCTATCTACCACAATCGTGCTGCCTGCATCGAGAATTGCGCCCACTAACCCTTCGCCAATTTGATAACGCACATTGCGGTCGATGCCTTCGCCGTAGACTTCGCAAATACTCATCCCGTCATCATCGCGCAAGGTAATCATGCCGAAATGCAAATTTGAACGTTTGTGCAAAATTTCTAAAATGCCGCGCAATTTTTCACGCAGATTATGCGTGCTATTTAATAATTGGCTGACTAAATACAGTGTATCTAATTCTGATTCCACCAGCAGATAACGGTCATTCATATTGTCACCTCTCATTTTTTCGGGCAAATCGGAAAACGTAAATTAAAACAACAGCCATTTGTGTAATCAGGGTCAATTTCAATCATACCATCGTGTTGATTGACGATTTCTCGTGCCATTACCAGTCCCATTCCTGCTTGAAAACCACCTGCTGTTTGCGTGGTAAAAAAGGGTTCAAATACTTTGCTGCGTTGATTAGCGGGAATCCCTGAACCCGTGTCGGCAATCGTCACGCAAACCCAATCGTTTTCTACCGACGTGCCGATTTTAATCACCCGTTCTCGACTGCTGGCGCGATTCATCGCATCGACCGCGTTATCAATTAATTGTTTAAAGAGCATTCGCAATTTATTATCCGAACCCAAAATCGAGGGCAATATGGGATTTGGCAACCAATCGACAATAATGCCATTTGCTAAAAATTTATTACTGAAAAGGCGAATCACTTGATGCAAAAGTTGATTCAAATTCACAGGCATCACGGCAGATTCAGGAATTTCTGGGACGCAACGTTGTAGAGTATTCAAGGCTTCTTCGCCCATCTGTTGCACTTGGGTGAGTAACATTTTGAGATGCAAATTCTGACTATCATTGCGTTGCGTCATGATTTGCACGGCGGCATTGACTTGATTGAGCGGCAAACGGATTTGGTGCATCGCGCCGAGCAACGTTTCTCGAATACTGCGGATGTGTTCTTCTTCTGCCATCATGTTTTGCAGGGTTTGCAATTGCAGTTTTTCTTGTTGTTGACGTTGCAAGGTCACGTCGCAAATGCTTAAAAGCAAATAATCTTTTGATTGTCTGAAAAAGAAATTGTCCGCTTCCGTGTTTTCTTCGCTGAACCAATTTCCTGAACATGAAAACCAACGTGTGCCGCGTTGTCCAACACCTTCAACGCGAATTTCATGATTGCTAAAACCGTGCGTTCGCAGTGTCGAATCCGCCCACAAATCACCGAATTCTTGTTGCAACGCATTGATAAAAAACAACGCGGGTTCATCGTGGCGAAGTTCAGAAATCAACGTTTGATACATTTGATTGTCGAGAATAATGCGATAAGTGCTATCCAACACGACCATTGCCACAGGCGAAGCGTTAATTACTGATTCAATCAACTTTTTCTGATTACTCAGTTGTTGCTCGGCTTGATGCGTATTGGTGACATCGCGGTGCATTCCAATGTAATGACTAATTTCGCCTAATTTATCAAGCATCGGCGCAATCGTGACTTCGGCAAGATAACGACCGCCTTGTTTGGTGCGATTCACCAAATGTCCACGCCAAATTTGTTTATTTGAAATGGTTTGCCACAAATTTTGATAAATTTCGGCAGGCGTGCATTTGTCGGACAATTTTGCTTCGTTTTGACCAAAAATTTCCGCTTCGCTGTAGCCCGTTACATCCGTAAATGCTGCATTGATATATAAAATGTTCGCTTTTTTATCGGTAATCGAAATCGCAATTGGCGTTTGTTCAACCGCTTTCACAAATAAACAAAGTGGCAATGAAATCGGATTTTTTTGCTGTTCAAATTCGGGCGAAATAATTTTAATAACGTCGTTAGTAATTTCGTTTTCTAAATAGGCAGGACTAATTTTCGACATGATTTGATACTCGTGTTGCGATTAGATTTATTTATATGTAATGCAAGTAAAACGCCATATTTCTGATTCTACGCGTTACGCTGCATTTCACGTTGTAAAAGTGAAAAATTTTTGTAGGGTTTCCTACAATTGTCTTGTCTCACACAGAGAAAAATACCGCATTTTTCCTGCCAACGCCCTAAACTCAATGCTTTCACGCTGTCTATTTCCTTGGCACAGTTGGTGCAAAAGTAGAACTAAACAAACTGCGTGTGAAAGTCATGAGCGAATATCTCTTACTCATTTTAGGTACGGCATTAGTCAACAACGTCGTGTTAGTTAAGTTTCTTGGATTATGTCCATTTATGGGCGTATCGAACAAACTCGACACGGCACTCGGCATGGGCATGGCGACTACTTTCGTTTTGACCTTAGCGTCGGCGGCAAGTTGGGTGCTTGAACATCGACTATTGATTCCGTTTGATATTGGTTTTTTGCGGGTACTGGGTTTTATTTTGGTGATTGCCGCTGTCGTGCAATTTACTGAAATGGTGATTCACAAAACTAGCCCTGTTTTATATCAAGTGTTAGGAATTTTCTTGCCGTTGATTACCACAAATTGCGCGGTTTTGGGTGTGGCGTTACTCAACATTCAAGAACAATACAATTTCATTCAAAGTTTATTATTTGGTTTTGGTGCAGCATTAGGTTTTACGTTGGTGATGGTACTCTTCGCGGGGTTGCGTGAACGCTTGGCGTTAATGTCAGTCCCCGCACTTTTTACGGGAACACCGATTGCCTTTATTACCGCTGGCATTCTGTCACTTGCCTTTATGGGCTTTGCAGGACTTCCAATCAAATGAACCATTACGAATCCTAAGAGGCGCGGTCATGTACGTTTTTTCTGCGATTATCATCTTAACGTTATTAGGATTAGCCTTAGGCTTGAGTTTAGGCATTGCCGCGAAATATCTCAAAGTTGAATCCGACCCACTCGTCGAACGTATCGAAGCCTTAATGCCAGGTTCACAATGTGGACAATGTGGTTTTCCTGGTTGCAGACCTGCGGCAGAAGCGGTTGTTTTAGGCGCAGCACCTGTGACTCTTTGCCCACCTGGTGGCAGTGCATTAGTGGAACAACTCGCCAAATTGCTCGGTGTAGATGTGGATTTAAGTCAAACCGAAGATGCTGAACCAATGGTGGCGCGAGTAAGTGAAGATACTTGCACAGGTTGTACACGTTGTTTCAAAGTTTGCCCGACCGATGCGATTGTCGGTGCGCCCAAACAAATTCATGCGGTTGTCGCCGATGCGTGTATTGGTTGCACTAAATGCGTGGCGGTTTGTCCAACAGAATGTTTGCAAATGCACCCGATTGACGTGACGTTGCGCGATTGGCGTTGGCATAAACCACAACTCGCGGCGGCTTAGGAGAAATGACCATGTTTGAATTTCTTGAAAATTCTAAGTTTCGCGGCGGTATTCACGCCGAAGAACACAAAGCCGAAACCTGCGATAAACCGATTGCAACGAATTTGCCGTTGCCGAAAAAATTGTATATTCCTGTGCAACAACACGTTGGCAAACCTGCTGAACCGATTGTCAAAGTCGGCGAAAACGTGTTGAAAGGGCAATTACTCGCTTACAGTCAAGGCACAATTTCCGCGCCAGTTCATGCGCCAAGTTCGGGCGTGATTCTCGACGTGCAAGATTTTCCTGCGCCACATCCATCAGCATTGCCGATTCGCACCATCATTATTGAAACGGATGGACAAGAAAAATGGTTTAAATACGCCATTCCTGAAAAACCGTTTGAACTCGAACCCGAAGAAATTTGTTTAAGAGTTGGCGGCGCAGGCGTTGTGGGTTTAGGCGGCGCAGTGTTTCCGTCAGCGGTGAAATTAAATTTAGGTCGCAAAAATCAAATTCACACCTTGCTAATTAACGCGGGTGAATGCGAACCGTATTTAACGTGCGACGATTTGTTGATGCAAGAACGCGCGGTGGAAATTGTTGGCGGCATTCGTTTGATGTTGCGCGGTATGAATGCACCGAAAGCGATTGTCGGGATTGAAGACAATAAACCGAATGCTTTCAAAGCGATGCAAGCCGCAAGCTCAGAATTTGAACAAATCAGCGTTGTGCAAGTTCCTACTCGTTATCCGATGGGTTGGGACAGACAAATGTTGCGTTATTTAACAGGCAACGAAATTCCCGCCGACGGACGCGCGACCGATATTGGCGTTGTAATTCACAACGTCGCCACCGCTTACGCAGTTTATCAAGCGGTCTGTTTATCGAAACCGTTGATTAGTCGTGTAGTCACGGTTTCAGGTGGCGCAGTTTCTAAACCTCAAAACGTTGAAGTACCACTCGGCACGTTGATGTCGGACGTGTTAGCGTTTTGCGGCGTTGAAAATGAAAAACTTGCCCGTTTAATTATGGGCGGTCCGATGATGGGCGAAGTGTTACCGCATGCCGATGTTCCCGTCGTAAAAGCAAGCAGCGGTATTTTAGCGTTATCACATGAAGATATTTTTGAACCCGAAGTTAAACCGTGCATTCGCTGTTCAAGTTGTGTTACAGCTTGTCCCGTTGGATTGTTACCGCTCGAAATGGCAAGTCGCATCAAAGCCAACAAACTCGATGCCGCTGTGGATTTAGGTTTGAAAGATTGTATTAGTTGCGGCAGTTGCTCTTACGTTT
>CAIVBX010000104.1 GCA_903904275.1 uncultured Pseudomonadota bacterium | reverse complement strand
GTGAAGTTGTTATTTTTGTTATAGCCTGATGCAGGATAACCGCTAGGGTCTTGATCTCTATTTGTATTTGTAAATGAACCAGAAATCACTGCGCTGACCGCAGGAATGTTAGACGATTTGCCGTTACTCATTGTGTAACCGCCCAATTTAAAGTCACGTCCAAACGGTGTTAAATTTGGTCCGAAAGATTGGGTGTGACATTGCGAACATGACGCGCCAGTTTGACGAGTAAAACTCGGTAACGCACTCGCATCAAAACTGGCAAATAATGTCGCAACTACGACAGTCAGAGGTGAAATAGTGAGGAATATTTTTTTTATTTTTAGCATTACTGCTCCTTTATTTTTTGTTGGTAAATGGACGCAGTAATTATCGGCATCCATCCCAAATTATTTACTTGCCGCTTTTCAAAACACTAACAAGCCATTTAATTTCGTCAGCTTCAAAAGTCGATTTCCAAGATGCCATTGCAGTTCCTTTACGTCCGTTGGTAATCGTCGTAATCAATAAATCATCGGCTTTACTTGCTAATGCGTCAGATTTTAAAGAGGGTCCCATTCCACCTTGTAAATCTGCTCCATGACAACCTGCACAAGAGCTTTTTACTAAAGCACGAATTTCAGTTTGACGTTCTGCGCTAGGTTCTGCTGCTAAACAACTGTTTGAAATACAAAGTAATAATAATAACTTTTTCATCGGATAGTTTCCATTTGAGTGGTTTTTTTGAGTTTCCATTATAACCAGTCGTTTTAATTATTAAACTATTTGGGGGAATTCATAACGATTTATTAGTTAAAAAAATTAAAAAAAAGCGAAAATGCGCGTTACTTTAAAAATTTTTCATAAAAAATATGAACACCTTAAAAACAAAAAATTTACCACCTGCAATTTTTCTTATGGGACCAACCGCTTCGGGTAAAACCGCTTTAGCGGTTCAACTTGCTAAAGAATTAAATGGTGAAATTATCAGCGTCGATTCTGCTTTAGTTTTTAAAGGCATGAACATTGGAACAGCAAAACCCACTTTAGAAGAACGCGGTGGAATTCCTCATTATCTAATTGATATTCTCGACCCCAGCGAATCATTTTCGACAGGACAATTTCGCACACAAGCATTGAATTTGATGGCTGATATTTCAGCACGAGGAAAATTACCAATTTTGGTTGGTGGAACGATGCTTTATTTCAACGCTTTAACACAAGGTTTAGCAGAATTACCGCCTGCAAATTCTGAAATTCGCGCCCATTTAGAAATGGCGTTGGAGCGTGATGGGAAAAAGGCATTGCATCGACGTTTAGCTGCTTGTGACCCACAATCCGCGACTCGAATTCATCCGAATGACCCGCAACGTGTTCAACGTGCATTGGAAATTTTTGAATTGACAGGAAAACCGATGAGTGAATTTTTTGCAGATAATCAACAAGCATTACCTTACAACATTTATAAATTTGTTATCGCACCGCAAGACCGAAAAGTTTTACATGAAATTATTGCACAACGTTTTTATCAAATGCTTGAACAAGGTTTTTTAGCCGAAGTTGAAAAACTCTATTTGCGTGGTGACTTAAATGACAAAATGCCAGCCATTCGCGCTGTGGGCTATCGTGAAGCATGGGCATATTTTCAAGGTGAATATGATTTAGAAGGCATGACTGAAAAAGCAATTATCGCCACACGCCAACTCGCAAAACGTCAATTTACTTGGCTTCGCCGTGAAACAGATGCTCATTCATTAGTCACAGGTGATAATGATTTGTTGGCGCAAGTTTTGAGCAAAGTCAAAACCGTGTTGTAATAATCCTGTCATTTTTCATTCTCATAATAATTCAAAACCATTACCACTTTTTTAGAGATTTTACAATGAAAAACATTTTTAAAAACAAATTGTTATGCGCTGCAATGGGCTTATCAGCAAGTTTAATTAGCGTTAGCGCAAGTGCTGTGCAAACGGTTGAAGCTGGCATTCCAGCTTATGAAAAAGCAAGCGGCGTAGCAGGCAATTTATCAAGTGTGGGTTCTGATACGCTGGCAAACTTAATGACTTTGTGGGCGGAAGAATTCAACCGTGTTTATCCAAACGTCAATATCCAAATTCAAGCAGCGGGTTCTTCAACTGCGCCACCAGCCTTAACTGAAGGCACATCAAATTTAGGACCAATGAGTCGTGAAATGAAAGACGACGAATTAGAAGCCTTTGAAAGCAAATACGGTTATAAACCAACAGCAATTCCTGTTGCAGTTGACGCTTTAGCTGTGATGGTAAATAAAGACAATCCAGTCAAAGGGTTGACAATGGAACAAGTGGATGCAATTTTCTCATCAACGTTGAAATGTGGCGGCGCGAAAGAAATCACAAATTGGGGTGACGCGGGTGTCACAGCGTGGGCAAGCAAACCAATCCAATTATATGGTCGCAACTCTGTTTCAGGCACTTACGGTTATTTCAAAGATCACGCGCTTTGCAAAGGAGATTTTAAAAGTAACGTAAATGAACAACCAGGTTCTGCATCAGTTGTTCAATCAGTAACATCTTCTTCAAATGGCATTGGTTATTCAGGCATGGGTTATACAACTTCGGGCGTGAAAATGGTTCCTTTAGCGAAAAAAGGTTCAACGACTTTTGTTGAAGCAACGCCAACAAACGCAGTTAATGGCACTTATCCTTTAACACGTTATTTGTATGTGTATGTGAATAAAAAACCAAACACACCACTTGCACCATTAGAAAACGAATTTGTGAAAATGGTTCTTTCTAAAACAGGTCAACAAGTTGTCATAAAAGACGGTTATATTCCATTACCAGCAAAAGTTGTGGAAAAAGAATTAGCTAAGTTGAAATAAACGAAGGCTGTCTTTAAAGCCCAAGACGCAACGAATTGTTACAATTCGTTGTGCCTTGGGCTTTTTACCTTGAACCTTTTTAAAAAAAATTTATGTCTGAACTAAACAATTCAACCTCGCAATCCTCGCTCAATAACGCAGCGACTTCGCACCATGAAAAATGGCGATTGCTCAAAGATGCGATTATGCGTCGTGCCGTGACTGTTGGCGGTCTGAGTATTATTTTTGCGATTGTAGTGATTTTCTTTTATTTACTGTATGTCGTGTATCCGATTTTTTTATCGGCAAGTGCAGAATCTGTCGCGCAATATCCTATTCCTGAACAATCAGCAGGCAAAACGCTGTTTTTAAATATAGAAGAACAAAACGAAGTAGCCGTACGTTTTACAGACACAGGACAAGTCATTTTCTTTGACGCAAAAACAGGTAAAACACTTTCGCAAAAAACGGTTTTATTACCTGAAGGCGCGAAAATTACCAGTACGGCAATTGCAAGTCCTATTAGTGAAGGTGCGGTAATTTATGGTTTATCAAATGGTCAAGCGGTCATTGTTAAACAACAATTCAAAGTGATATTCAAAAACGATAAACGTGAAATTACTGCCTCGTTAAAATATCCGCTCGGTGAAACGCCTTTAATTGTTGACGATACAGGCGCAGCTTTAGAAAAAATTGCCTTTAAAGTAGGTGATGGTGCAGCAACAATCGTAGCGAAAACAGCGGATAAAATTCGATTAACCAGCATTGAAAAAGAACAATCAATGTTCTCAGATGATGCAACTTTTACGCGCACCGATTCATTTTTAGAGATGCCAGCAGGTAACATCACGGATATTTTGGTGGACAAAGAAGACCACAATTTATTTTTAGTTAGTGATGACGGTAGTTTGAGTTTTATCGACATTAGTAAAAAATCAGCACCTGAAATCAAACAGCATTTAAACGTCGTTGAAGCAGGACAAAAAATCACCAGTTTGGCGTTTTTAAATGGTGATTTATCCATTTTAATTGGTGATTCCAGCGGTTTAGTTTCACAGTGGAGTTTAGTTAAAGATACACTTGGGAAACCTGCTTTTGAACGCATTCGTGCTTTTAAAGTTTCAGACAAATCCGTCATTGAAATTGACTCAGAACAACGCAGAAAAGGTTTTGTGACTGTTGATTCAGATGGTGAAATGGGAATTTATCATTCAACCGCTGAACGTGAATTGATTAAAGAAAAAATCAGCACTTCTGCACCATTGACAACCATTTTATCACCTCGCGCGAACGCCCTTTTATTTGAAAATGCGGATGGCAAAATTCATTTTTGGAAAGTTGAAAATGAACATCCAGAAGTTTCATTCAAATCGATGTGGCAAAAAGTGTGGTACGAAAGTTACGCAAAACCTGCTTATATTTGGCAATCGTCTTCGGCAAGCAATGATTTTGAACCGAAATACAGCTTAACTCCGTTGGTTTTCGGAACATTAAAAGCGGCATTTTATGCGATGTTGTTTGCGATTCCGTTGTCATTGATGGGCGCGATTTATACCGCTTATTTCATGTCGCCAAAAATGCGAATTTATGCAAAACCTGCAATTGAAATTATGGGCGCATTACCCACCGTGATTTTAGGTTTCTTGGCTGGTTTATGGCTTGCGCCATTTATTGAAGAGCATTTAGCGGGCTTATTTGCGATGCTGATAATTATGCCGATTGGCGTGATGGTATTTGCGTTTAGTTTGCAATTTTTGCCTGAAAATGTGCGTCTAAAAATTCCCGAAGGTTGGGACGCGGCAATGTTGATTCCCGTGATTTTAGCAACAGGGTATTTTGCATTCACAATCAGTGTGCCTTTAGAGTCTGCCATTTTTGGTGGCACATTACGCGATTGGTTCAAAAATGAATTAGGTATCGGTTACGACCAACGAAATGCGTTAGTTGTCGGAATTGCCATGGGATTCGCAGTTGTGCCGACAATTTTCTCGATTGCCGAAGATGCGATTTTTAGCGTACCAAAACATTTAACGACAGGTTCATTGGCTCTCGGAGCAACACCTTGGCAAACCATGGCGCGAGTAGTTTTATTGACTGCAAGCCCAGGTATTTTTTCAGCCATTATGATTGGATTCGGTCGTGCTGTTGGTGAAACAATGATTGTGTTAATGGCAACAGGCAACACACCAGTGATGGATTTGAGTGTATTTCAAGGTTTACGAACCCTCGCGGCAAATATCGCTGTCGAAATGCCAGAATCTGAAGTTGATAGTACGCATTATCGCGTTTTATTTTTAGCTGCATTAGTGCTGTTTATGTTCACATTTGTGTTTAACACGTTGGCAGAAGTGATACGCCAACGGTTGCGCGAAAAATACAGTTCTCTTTAGCTGTTTTGATATTTTCCCCATGATTGTGGGGGTGTTTCTGAGCTGTATTTATCGCGTATTCGTTGACGTATGTCTTCCTCACATGTGTGGGGGTGTTTTTACAGCTCATAAATTTTCTGAATGTTGGGGGTGATTTTGATAAAAAATTGGTTTAAAAGTGGTAGTCCGTGGATTTGGTTCAATGCGGCAGCAGTCAGCACCTGCTTAATTATGGTAATTGGTGTTTTAGGGCTAATTATGGTGCGAGGTGTGGGGCATTTTTGGGCTTCACCGATTGTACAACTCAGTTACCAAGAAGATGATGGGCAAATTAAATCCATTATTGGTGAACACGTTGATACGACTGTTACACCTGCAATAATGGCAAAATCGACTGGTTTCATAATGTCTGATAAAGAAGATGTTTTGATTCAATATCTGATGAAAACAGGAAATCGGGATTTGACTGGTTCAGATTTTCGTTGGATTCAAGAACGTAATATTAAATTTCAAAACGAACCTGAAAATTTGATTGTTGTAGAACGTCGTGAATGGGGCAATTTTTACGGTAATTTAACCGCCGTCAAAGAAGGCGAAAACGTTATTGCATCAGGTGAAAAAGCGTGGGATGTATTACAAGAACGTTTGCAAATTGCACTTGAATTGCACGAACAAATTGCCCATTTAGAGAAAAAAGAAATCGGCGCAATTAACTACGGTTTAGAAAAATTACGTTTAGAACAACGTGCTTTGGAACTTAAAAATAAGTGGAATGCTCAAACGCAAAAAGAATTTGCGGATAAAAAAGCCGCCTACGATGTTGATTATAAAAAGTATCAAACTCAACTTGGTGAGTTATATCAAAAAGTGCGTCGTGATAGTTTAGTTGCGAAAACCGAAAGTGGTGCAGAACTCGCTATTCCATTATCAAAAATCGTTGATGTTTCGCAACCTAACAAAATGGCTGTGTTCTCAAAAATTGGACGTTACTTCAAAAAATTAGGCGAATTTTTAAGTGAAGACCCACGCGAAGCGAATACTGAAGGCGGTATTTTCCCTGCCATTTTCGGCACGATTATGATGGTTATCATGATGTCGATTATCGTCACACCATTCGGTGTGATTGCGGCGGTGTATTTGCGTGAATATGCAAAACAAGGTTTCACTACCCGTTTAATTCGTATTGCGGTCAATAATTTAGCGGGTGTACCGTCGATTGTTTATGGGGTATTTGGTTTGGGATTCTTCGTTTATATTTTGGGCGGCAATATCGACAAATTATTCTTCCCAGAATCAGCTCCTGCGCCAGTTTTTGGCACACCAGGTTTGATGTGGGCTTCGATTACGTTGGCACTTTTAACGTTGCCTGTCGTGATTGTTTCAACCGAAGAAGGCTTGGCGCGAGTACCAAAAGCAATTCGTGAAGGCAGTTTGGCGTTAGGCGCAACCAAAATTGAAACACTTTGGAAAACCGTTTTGCCAATGGCAAGTCCTGCCATGATGACGGGGTTAATTTTAGCGGTTGCTCGCGCGGCGGGGGAAGTTGCTCCGTTAATGCTAGTTGGTGTTGTAAAACTCGCGCCAACTTTGCCCCTTGATGGCAATTACCCATTTTTGCATTTAGACCGTAAATTCATGCACTTAGGTTTCCATATTTACGACGTGGGTTTTCAAAGTCCAAACGTTGAAGCGGCACGTCCTTTGGTTTATGCAACTTCATTATTGCTAGTTTTGGTTATCATTGGCTTGAACTTAGCGGCAATTCTTATTCGTAATCACTTGCGCGAAAAATACCGCGCGTTGGAAGGTTAAACATGGCTTCATTTGAACCCCGCTCGCATAGTTTTGATGCGAGTTCAATTTTACGCAGTACACATAAACATGACGAACCTGTTGAGCCGTGTTTAAAAGTTGAAAATCTCAATTTATACTACGCTAAAAAACAAGCGTTACACGGCATCAACATGGAAATGCCAAAGAAAAAAGTAACAGCATTTATTGGACCTTCGGGCTGTGGTAAATCAACGCTTTTACGTTGTATCAATCGGATGAATGATTTGGTTGATAACGTTACGATTGAAGGCAAAATTTTATTGCATGACGAAAACATTTTCGACAAATCGGTGAATGTTGCTGCGTTACGTCGTCGTGTCGGAATGGTATTTCAAAAACCGAATCCTTTTCCAAAATCGATTTTTGAAAATGTAACGTATGGCTTACGGATTCAAGGCATTAACGATAAACGAATTTTGGAAGAAACTGTTGAAACTTCATTGCGTGGCGCAGCGTTGTGGGATGAAGTGAAAGACCGTTTGAACGATAATGCACTCGGTTTATCAGGTGGTCAACAACAACGTTTAGTGATTGCACGGGCGATTGCGATTGCACCAGAAGTATTATTACTTGATGAACCCGCGTCAGCGTTAGACCCGATTTCGACGTTAAAAATTGAAGAGTTAATTAACGAATTGAAAGAAAAATATACGATTGTGATTGTTACGCACAATATGCAACAAGCTGCTCGCGTATCGGATTACACCGCATTTATGTATATGGGTGAATTGATTGAAATGGGAACAACCACGCAACTTTTCACCAAACCAACAAAAAAACAAACCGAAGATTACATCACAGGACGTTACGGTTAATAGGAGATTTCAATGAATAGATTTAATACGGCAAACCACATTTCAGCACAATTTGATAAAGAATTAGAGTCGATTCGTGAACAAGTTTCTACAATGGGTGACTTAGTGCAAAAACAAATCACTTTAGCTGTTGAAGCCTTTACAACGGGCAGTATCGATTTAGCGATGCAAGTTTTAAGACAAGACGATATTATTGACGAGTTTGAAGCGGCGATTGATGGCGACTGCGCAAAAGTTATCGCGTTACGTCAACCAACAGGGCATGATTTAAGATTGTTAATTTCTGTTATTAAAATAACAGGAGAATTGGAAAGTATTGCTGCAAAAGCGGAAGGCATTGCCGATATAACAATTCAATTGAATAATTCGTTACCCGCCGACACCTGAGGTAGAAAAATGGATAACAGTAAAATAGCGCACCACATTTCTGAAAATTTCAACAAAGAGTTAGAAGATATTCGGAATAAAGTTTTAGCAATGGGCGGTTTAGTTGAACAACAAATTCAACAATCTATGGTCGCTTTAACGACAGGTGATATGGAAGTCGCAGAACTGGTTATTAAGCAAGATAACCAAATTGATGCGTTGGAAATGTTAATTGACGCAGAATGTACTCAAATTATAGCTTTGCGCCAGCCAGCCGCATTTGATTTACGCTT
This sequence comes from uncultured Pseudomonadota bacterium, assembly GCA_903904275.1. GTDB lineage: Bacteria > Pseudomonadota > Gammaproteobacteria > Methylococcales > Methylomonadaceae > UBA10906. Next base: position 19,373 of record CAIVBX010000104.1, on the reverse strand, counting down.
ATTGTTGACAGTTTTAAGTGTGATTAACGAACTTGAACGAGTTGGCGATTTAGCAGAACGTATTGCAAAATTGGCGATTCAATTGTCAAGTAACGAAGGTAAAAACGACAATTATCACGAATTGTTGCACATGGCGGAGTTAGTTCAAGACATGCTTCATAGTGCGTTAGACAGTTTTGCTCGAATGACAATTGACGGTATTACTGACATTACAGGTCGTGATGAGCAAGTTGATCGTGAATACGCCAGCATTATTCGTCAATTGATTACACGAATGATGGAAGACCCGCGCAATATCACACGTTCGCTAGATATGCTTTGGACAGTTCGTGCGTTAGAACGCATTGGCGACCATGCTTGTTACATTTGCGAGCATTTGATTTATATGGTGAAAGGGGAAGATGTGCGTCATTTAACGCAAGCTGAACTTGAACAAAAAATGAAAGGTTAACGCGAATTAAAAAAATTGAAAGGGCGAATATCATTCGCCCTTTCAATCTATTTACTCAATACTTTCATACAAATTCAAATACTGTTTCGCGCTATTTGTCCATGAAAAATCGCGCGTCATAGCGTTAATCTGAAGTTGTCTCCAGGTGTCTGGAATGCTATGTAAAACTAATGCACGTTTAATTGTTTCAAACAACGCGCCTGCATTTTCCTCTTCAAAAATGAAACCTGTCGCGGTTTTATTCGCCAGCGAAATAGGCAATGTATCAATCACTGTATCCGCTAAACCGCCTGTATTTCTGACGATAGGTAATGCGCCATAACGTTGGCTATACATTTGATTCAAGCCACACGGTTCAAAACGTGATGGCATTAAAAAGGCATCACAACCCGCCTCAATTAAATGCGCTAATGTTTCGTTATAACCCAGTGTCAACGCCATTTTATGTGGATACGCCGCCGCAAATTGGCTCAAACGGTGTTCAAAATCTTTATCACCACTTCCTAAAATTACAATTTGCACAGGCAAACTCAATAATTCAGATAGACAATCTAAAAGTAAATCAATGCCTTTCTGTTCAACTAAGCGACTAATCAAACCTAACGTAAAAATATTTTCATCAACGGGTAAATTTAATCGTATTTGCAAAGCGGTTTTGTTTTGAACCTTTTCTGAAAGTGAATCCACAGCATATTTTTGTGTAATTAACGAATCAACTTCAGGATTCCAATCCGCATCAATACCGTTAATAATCCCTATCAAATCATCGTTGCGATACGTCAACAAACCTTCTAAACCATAACCAAATTTAGCCGTTTGAATTTCTTGCGCGTAAGTTGGACTCACGGTTGTCACTTTATCTGCATAAGCAATACCGCCTTTAATAAACGAAATCATGCCATGAAATTCCAACCCATCTTGCGATAAAAGTTGGGGTGGTAATTGCAGAATCGACGCAACTAATCCCCCAAAAATACCTTGATACGCCATATTGTGAATGGTGAAAATAGTCGGTGGACACTGATATTCTAACGATAACAAAGCGGGAACTAAGCCCGTTTGCCAATCGTTACAATGCACAATATCTGGTTTCCAATTAAGTTCAACGCGATTCATTGCAACTTCACTCACCGCGCGACAAAATAACGCAAATCGATCGGCATTATTTGCGTAGGCATTTCCAAATACATCAACATACGGATTTCCTACCATGCCAAAATACGCTGGGCAATCCACCAGCCAAACCGTCACCGCACTGTCAGGCAATTTAGTTTCTAGTAGTCGTACAAAATACGAACCAATCGGAAATTCACTACGCAAATGCACTTCGTTGTTGAGTTTTAACGCGCCATAATTCGGTAAAATTAAGCGTACATCTTGTCCTAAATCAGCTAAAGCCTTCGGCAAACTACTCGATACATCAGCCAGACCGCCTGTTTTAATTAACGGATGCGCTTCACTGGTGACAAAAAGAATTTTTTTCATAAACAAATTAAATTTTCAAAATAAGCGCACCTAGCGGTGGCAATGTTAGGGTTAATGAATAATCTTGATTCATCCAAGGTTCATCTTCGGTTTCAACCACGCCATTGCCGATATTTGAACCTGCATAATAGATTGAATCTGAATTGAAAATTTCACGATAAACGCCTTTATCTGGCACGCCAATACGATAATTTTCGCGTATAACGGGCGTAAAATTTAAAATGACAATAATGCGAGATTGTCCGTGAATACGTTGAAAACACAAAATCGATTGTTGTACATCGTGACAATCAATCCATTCAAATCCCCGTTGTTCAAAATCGTGACGATGCAACGCAGGTTCCGTTCTGTAAAGGTGATTTAAATCTTTCACCAAAGTTTGTAAACCACTGTGATGTGGGTATTCTAAAACGTACCAATCTAATTCTTTTCTGAAATTCCATTCTGTCCCTTGACCAAATTCACATCCCATAAACAACAATTTTTTGCCTGGATACGCGAACATAAAGGTATAAAGTAGACGTAAGTTTGCACAACGTTGCCATTCATCGCCTGTCATTTTATTGAGCAATGAACCTTTACCATGAACCACTTCGTCATGTGAGAAGGGTAAAGTAAAGTTTTCGCTAAACGCATACAACATTCCAAACGTGAGTTGATCGTGATGATATTGACGATGAATGGGGTCTTCTTGCATATATTTTAAAACATCGTGCATCCAGCCCATATTCCATTTCATCGAAAATCCTAAACCGCCAGCCCACGTTGGCCGTGTAACTTGCGGCCAAGAAGTCGATTCTTCTGCCATAATCACTGTGCCAGGTTGTTGCTGATGGGTAATTGTGTTTAGTTCACGCAAGAAATCAATTGCTTCTAAATTTTCATTTCCACCATAACAATTTGGAATCCAATCATCGGCTTCACGCGAATAATCCAAGTAAAGCATTGAGGCAACCGCATCAACACGCAAACCGTCTAAATGAAATTCTTCTAACCAAAAAACCGCACTAGCTAATAAAAAATTGCGAACTTCGTTGCGACCGTAGTTATAAATCAATGTTCCCCAATCGCGATGCTCACCTTTACGCGGATCTTCGTGTTCATAAAGTGCGCTACCGTCGAAACGAGCAAGCGCAAAATTATCTTTTGGAAAATGTGCGGGAACCCAATCAAGAATCACGCCGATGTTATTTTGATGAAAATAATCGATGAAATAACGGAAATCGTCGGCATTGCCGAAACGACTGGTTGGCGCGAAATATCCCGTTGTTTGATACCCCCACGAATCATCAAGCGGATGCTCAGTGACGGGCAATAATTCGATATGCGTAAAACCTAAATTTGTAACATATTCGACAAGCTGAACTGCAATTTCACGGTAATTTAAAAAATGTCCTTGATCATCACGTTTCCACGAACCCAAATGTACTTCGTAAATCGACATCGGTTGATGCAGCCAATCATAATGTTTTCGAGCGTCCATCCATTCGCTGTCTTGCCATTCGTAAGTGTTTTTACCAACCACCATTGCAGCCGTTTTTGGACGATTTTCAAATTGTTGTCCATACGGATCTGTTTTAACTAAAACTTCGCCACTAGCGCGATTTAATAATTCAAATTTATAAAAACACCCAATGTCTAGTTCTGGGATAAACAATTCCCAAACACCGCCGCCGCCTAAACTTCTCATTGGATGACAACGCCCATCCCAACGATTGAAATCACCCACGACACTCACACGCGCAGCATTTGGAGACCAAACGGCGAAAAGTACACCTTGAATACCGTCTGCCACATGTAAATGTGCGCCTAATTTTTGATAAATGTGCCAATGTTTTCCTTCGCCAAATAAATGCAAATCAAATTCAGGTAATTGCACACCAAAATCATAAGGATCATGATTTTCATGACTGGTGCCATCTTTATCTAACCAAGTGATTTTATAATGTGGCTGCAATTCTCCTTTTTTGGCAATGTATTCAAAAAAATCTGTGCCTTCAATACGCAAAATTGCAACATTATTGTGCGTAAAATGTACGGATTCAGCATAAGGTAAATAAAGTCGAACGTGAACTTTACTTGCTTTCGGGTGACGACCTAAGACAGAAAAAGGATTGTGATGCTGCGCAGCAGCGATTTTAACTGAATCGAAATCCAGCGTAACGGGAGATTGCTTTTTCACTAGGAATAGCCTCAATGTAGTAGGATAATGTTTGTGAAGTGTAGCAAACAAAAAAAAAGTTGTGTATCTATAAACCATGGAGAGTAAAAATGTCAGCATCCAATCATGAAATTCCAGACCGTTTTGTCAGTCACCTTACTCGCAACACTATTGCTTTAATTTTGGCAGGAGGTCGCGGATCACGTTTAAAAAATATGACTGATTGGCGTGCAAAACCTGCTGTGCCGTTTGGGGGGAAATTTAGAATTATCGATTTTCCGCTTTCAAATTGCGTGAATTCTGGGATTCGTAAAATTGGCGTGTTGACACAATACAAATCAGATTCCTTAATTCGCCACATTCAACAAGGTTGGGGATTTTTGCGTGGTGAATTTGGTGAATATGTTGATTTAATGCCCGCTCAACAACGTCACAGTGAAGATTCATGGTATGCGGGAACAGCCGATGCTATTTTCCAAAACATTGATATTTTGCGTAGTCGAAAACCTGAACATATTTTAGTTTTAGCAGGCGACCATATCTATAAAATGGATTACGGTGCGATGCTCGCTGACCATGTCGCAAAACGTGCCGATTTAACGATTGGTTGTATCGAAGTGTCACTCGAAGAAGCCTCGGCATTTGGTGTCATGGATGTGGATGATTATCGTCGCGTGAAAGCCTTTGTTGAAAAACCTAAAAATCCACCTGTCATGCCAGGTCGTACCGATACTGCATTAGCCTCAATGGGGATTTATATTTTCAATGCTAAATTTTTATTTGAGCAATTAGTTAAAGATGCTGACACTCAAACGTCAACACACGATTTTGGTCACGATATTATTCCGTCGGTTATCGATAAATATATTGTGAATGCTTACCCGTTTTTAGATTTACAAAGCGGCGCACAAAGTTATTGGCGCGATGTAGGTACGATTGATGCCTATTGGGCAGCAAATATGGAATTGATTGGTGTAAAACCTGATTTAAATTTATACGACAAAACATGGCCAATTTGGACATACCAAGAACAAACACCACCCGCAAAATTCGTTTTCGATGAAGAAGATCGACGCGGTGTTGCTATTGATTCAATGATTTCAGGTGGTTGTGTTGTATCAGGTGCAACCGTTCGTCATTCATTATTGTTTTCAAATGTACGAGTCAATTCTTACAGCGTTATTCAAGATTCGATTGTTTTACCCGATGCAAATATCGGTCGTCATTGCAGAATCACAAAAGCAATTATTGAAAAAGGTTGTGATATTCCAGAAGGTACAATTATTGGTGAAAATGCGAAAGATGACGCGGCACGTTTTCACATCAGTGCAGGCGGTATTATTTTAGTGACACCTGAAATGTTAGGGGAGAGAAGACATTATGTTCGATAGTAAAAAATTGAAATTGGTATTTTGTTGGCACATGCACCAGCCTGAATACCGTGATTTGCAGTCAGGTGAATTCAAGTTACCGTGGACATATTTGCACGTTATGAAAGATTACGTCGATATGGTCGCGCATTTAGAAGCGACTCCAAGTGCAAAAGTTGTCGTAAATTTTGCGCCCATTTTGCTTGAACAAATTGAAGAGTACGCACGGCAAATCAATAGCTTTTTGCATGATCGTACGCCTTTTACGGATTCATTGTTAGCCTCTTTGGCAGACGAGGCTACGTTGATGGCAACACCTTTAAAAACAATTAAAGATTGTTTAAAGGCGAATCGTGAGCGACAAATCAATCGCTATCCCCAATTTAAAGAATTAGCGCAAACCGCTGAATTATTGATTGAAAAAGAAATTACGCATTATGTGAACGCGCAATTTATGGCAGATATGTTGATGTGGTATCACTTGGCGTGGCTGGGTGAAACGGTAAAATTAAATGATAAACGCGCTCAACGCCTTTTAGCACAAGGTGCGAATTATACATTTGAAGACCGATTGGAAATGTTGATTATTATTGCTGACCAACTCGCACACGTTTTGGGACGTTACAAAACATTGGCGAAAAAAGGACAAATCGAATTATCGGTTACACCTTATTCGCATCCAATTATGCCGTTGTTGCTTGATATAAATACAACACGCGAAGCCATGCCTCACGCACCATTGCCAGAATTAAAAATGTATCCTAATGGTGAAGAGCGCGTTTTGTGGCATTTAGAAAAAGGAGTGCAAACATTTAAACGCTTTTTTGGTTTTGAACCGAAAGGCTGCTGGCCTTCCGAAGGTAGTATCAGCAATGAAACCATTCATGTTTTGGATAAATTCGGTTTCAAATGGACGGCAAGCGGTGGCGCGGTGTTAGGCAACAGTTTAAATTGCGCCGAAAATGAACGTCCTGAAAGCACCTTTCATCCATTCCAGTTAAAAGGCTCAAAAATCAACTGCTTTTTCCGTGATGACGGTTTGTCGGATTTAATTGGTTTTCAGTATTCAAAATGGCACGCAGATGATGCTGTGAGCGATTTAATTCACCATTTAGAACAAATTGCAGACCGTGAAATTCCTGATGCGGTCGTATCAATTATTATGGACGGTGAAAATGCGTGGGAGTATTTCCCTGAAAATGGCATTTATTTCTTGAGCGCGTTATATCGTCGATTATCAAATCATCCGCGTATCGAAATGACCACTTTCGGCGATTGTGTGAAAAATGGCTTGAAACCGCATCCGTTGAATAAATTGGTTGCAGGAAGTTGGGTTTATGGCACGTTTTCAACATGGATTGGTGACACGGATAAAAATCGTGGTTGGGATATGCTTGGCGATGCGAAAAAAATGTTTGACCGCATCACAGCAAATCCAGAATTTGATGCCGATTTGCGTGAAAAAGCCGATTTACAACTTGCCGTTTGTGAAGGATCAGACTGGTTTTGGTGGTTTGGCGATTACAATCCAAGCGATGCTGTGAGCAGTTTTGAAGCACAATTCCGTTTAAATTTGGCGAATTTATATTATTTGCTCGGTGAAGAACCGCCTGCGTATTTGGCACTTTCGTTCACACAAGGTTCGGGCGCACCTGCAAATGGTGGCACGATGCGTCAAGGTACAGAGCATTAGGAATTCGTCATGAAAGCCGCTTTAAATCAACGCCGTGCTGGCGTTTTATTACACATTACCTCATTACCGAGCCGCGATTTAGGACATGATGCGTATTATTTTGTCGATTTTTTAAAAAATTCAGGCGCAAGTGTTTGGCAAGTTTTACCGCTTGGCATTACGCATGAAGATGGTTCACCTTATCAATCTTTGTCCGCTCATGCAGGTAATCCCGCGTTAATCAGCTTTAAATTATTAGTTGAAAAAGGATGGCTACCAGCAGAAGATGATTTTTGTGGATTTTGCAAAAGTAATCCAAAATTTCATCATGCTTGTTTGCTAAACAAAGCCTTTATCGGATTCAAAGACCACGCAACGATGGATGAAAAAGCCGATTTTGATGAATTCTGCAAAACGAATGATTTTTGGTTAGAGGATTTCGCATTATTCATGGTTTTACGCCAAAAATTTGAGCAAACCAGTTGGAATACTTGGACCGATGAATTCAAAAATCGTCACCTCGCCACCTTAAACGATGCACGTTTTTCGTTAAAAATAGCGATTGCTAACGTAAAATTTGAACAATATGTATTTTTCAAACAATGGACAGCATTAAAAACTTACGCAAATGAACGTGGCATTTTATTGTTTGGCGATATTCCGATTTTTGTGTCGTATGACAGCGCAGATGTTTGGGCGAATCGGGATATTTTCAAATTAAATGATGAAGGTGAAATGTCCGTTGTTGCAGGTGTTCCACCAGACTATTTTTCAGAAACAGGGCAGCGTTGGGGAAATCCACATTATGATTGGAATTATTTAAAAACCACCGAATTTAAATGGTGGTTGGAACGAATGCAAACGCAAGCCACGTTGTTTGATATTGTGCGAATTGACCATTTTCGTGGTTTAGAATCAGCATGGGAAATCCCTGCAACAGAACCAACAGCAGTAAAAGGCAAATGGGTTTTGGCAGAAGGCGATGGCTTATTAACTGCTATTACAACGCAATTTCCAGATGTTATTTTAATTGCTGAAGATTTGGGAATTATCACGCCAAAAGTCAATGCGTTACGCGCTAAATTCAATTTAGCGGGCATGAAAATTATGCAATTTGCATTTAGTGGTGAAGCGGATAATCCGTATCTGCCTGAAAATCATGATGTAAATAGCGTGGTTTACACAGGAACGCATGATAATGACACGACAGTTGGCTGGGAAAAAAGTTTAAATATCCATCAACGCAAGTTAGTCAGACAAACGTTAAATATCGACGAAAATGCGAATATTACTGAAGCATTGGTTCGTTGCACCTTGGAATCTATTGCAAAACTGGCGATTTTACCGATGCAAGATATTTTGCAACTTGACGGTGCTGGTCGTATGAATACACCAGGAACAACAGTAGGAAATTGGCAGTGGAAATTTGAGTGGGATCAAGTATCAAGTTACCACTCAAAACAATTAGCCGAATGGATTCACGAATTTCATCGTTGAAAATCACGCTTTAAAAAACGCCAATTGTTTTTAACAATTGGCGTTTTTTATTGGTTTTGATAAAGCGGCATTTGTGAAATCCGTTTATCAATTTTTGCCGCTAATGTTGTATAAGCTGAACTTTGAGTGGATTCAAAACGGTGTTTAAATTCGGCTTCGCTCATGTGTTCAGGCAAATCACGCGGGTCGGGCATAAAATCGTAATAATCTTTAATTTGTGCGATGAATTTTTGAAATTGTCGGGCATTTTCAGGTGTTGAAACCGCTAATTCACCAAAACGACTTCCTGCTTTATCCGCTGTTAAATCAATAAAACTGAAACCACTTCCGCCAGCTTGCGCGTCGCTCAATTCTTTTACTTCACCCAGAGCGTTTGCGACACGACTATTCATTGAAGCTGCTAATGCCGCCGCGCCAACAAAATGCTGTGCTAAATCTGAACGTTTATACAAAAACGTCATTTGTGATGGATTTTTCTCTGCATTAACGTAATCATTCAACGCTAAAATTGCGCTTCGATTTTCTTCAATTGCGGTTTCTAAGCTGGAACGTTGAGCAGCTAATTCAAAAACAGGTTTTAATAATTCTGCGAGCGACAATCGCCATTTTTTATTATGTTGCGTGATAACTTCAGTAATTTTTTGCTGATAACAACGCCGACTTTCTGGATTTACAATGTGATTCGTTGAATCAGAATCATAAAAAATCGTCAACGTTTTCCCCGCAATTTCGACGCGCTGAATCGGCGTTGTGGCGAGAATAAAATAATCATTCAAAAACGAATATCGAATCAAAGCGTGAATCATAAAATCGGCAAATTTAGCGGGTAATAACAATTTCCCGACTTTAAATTTTGCAATATGCGGCAACAATTCACCTTCTTCGCTACCTAATCTAAAACTCACGTTGAAATAATTTGCGACAGGATTTTTAGGCAACATTAAAGACAATTCACAACGTAATTTTTGATTCACTAACTCGACGTGAATCGCGCTTCGATGGTAACGATTAACCAAATAATTTCCCGCTAAATTTAAATCCGATTCGGTTAAAGAAATGGCTGCAATATCATCGGGTTTTGTTTTTGTGCCTTCATACAAAATTTTTCGTGCTTGCGTGATATGTTCAGCTGTTAGCGGATTTTGTGAAGGTTGATTCGTTTCAGAACTTAATCCACATACAAAAATAATCGCACTCAACAGAAAAACTAGCGCGATAAATCCCACTAAAATCCACACAACAAAAATAAGATGAAAACGTTGAATCATTAAGAAAATTCGAGTTTTAAGCCAGCAGTTTTTAATTGTTCAACTTCGTGTAATAAATCTGCCTGTGTCAAAGGCGCTGTTTCTAACCAACCGTTTGGAAAGCCTAATTTTAGTTTTGATTTTTCAAATGAAAATTTGAATAAAGGCACTTCATAATCTTGACGGTTGCGGTGTAATAAAACCGCTAAACGCAATAATAACGCTAATTTTGGCGCGTCGTCGTACCAAGGAAATGGCAAATCTGCAAAAACTTTTAATGAAAATTTACGCCGATGTGCTTTCACAATTGCCGCTAAAACCATTTGGTCTTGACGCGAAAAACCAGCGAAATCACCGTTTTCAATCACATACGCGCTATGTTTATGATATTGACTGTGTGCAATGTCGCGTCCTAATTCGTGTAATTCTGCTGCCCAATGTAAAAATTGTTGTGCGTATTCGGAATCAATTTGAAAATAATTCTCTGGTACAGAAGAAAGTAGATAATCCAATGTATTTTTAATACGAAATGTGTGAGGAATATCAACATGATAACGTTCTGCAATGCTATGAACCGTTTCTGAACGAATGTCGTGATTATAAATTCGCCCCAGTAAATCGTGAATTAAACCCTCTCGCAACGCGCCATCTGAAATGGTCATTTGTGTAATACCCAAACTTTTAAACGTCGCATAAACAATCGCTACGCCGCCCACAAACACAGGCAAACGTTCAAGGTCAAGGTCAGGCAAATTCAAATCTTTTATATCCGAACACGTCGAAAGATATTGAACCAATTGCTCTAACCCTTCGCGCGTAATGCCGTTATTACTCCAATTTTTGGCTTGTAACACTTTATCAATCGCTTTTAAACTTCCAGATGCGCCAATCGCTTCATCCCAGTTTTGACGTTGAAATTTTTGTTGAAATGGCTCTAAACGCCGTTGGGCAAATAAAACGGCTTCATTAAAAGTAGATTTTGATAATTTTCCATTTTTGAAAAAAAGACTGCTTGTTGTCACGCAACCCATTGGTAAACTTTCTTTATCGAGCGCATTATCACCAGAACCGATAATGTATTCTGTGCTACCGCCACCAATGTCCATCACCAAACGCACAACGCCTGTTTGACTACTTAACGTATTTGCTACGCCTTGATAAATCAAACGCGCCTCTTCAATTCCCGCAATAATATGAATCGGGTGGTTTAAGGCAATTTCCGCTTTTTCTAAAAATTGCGCGGCATTTTTCGCCGTTCGCAAGGTACTTGTGCCGACAATTCGCACGCTTTCTGGAGGGAAGTATTTAATTCGTTGCCCAAAACGTTCCAAACAAGCTAATGCGCGTTCTTGCGTGATTTCATCGAGATAATTTTTTTTATCTAAACCCGATGCTAAACGCACCATTTCTTTTAATCTATCAACAGTTTGAAGTTTGCCATCAATTAAACTGCAAACAATCATGTGAAAACTGTTTGACCCTAAATCGACAGCAGCAACACAGCTAGGTGGTTTTTTTGGCATATTTTTAAATTCGAGAATGAGTACAGTGATTATTGCATAAGTAAGCAGAATGATAATGTCATGTTGCCATAATCACAAATAGATGCACGTTTGCAGACAAACTTAATTTACAATTACGAATGAATTTATCGTCAATTTTTACAGGTTACGCGAAACAATGACTACGAAAAAAATTACGCCTCCACGTTGGTTACTTGCTGAATTGACTTATGCGTGTCCGCTGCAATGTCCGTATTGTTCAAATCCGCTTGATTATCCAAAATATAAAAGTGAACTCAGTACAGACGATTGGAAGCGTGTTTTAACGCAAGCGCGAAAAATGGGCGCGGTGCAATTAGGTTTTTCAGGTGGTGAGCCGTTGACACGACCTGATTTAGTGGAATTAGTGCAACACGCGCGAGAATTAGGTTATTACTCAAATTTAATTACGTCGGGTTATGGTTTAACTGAAGAAAAAATTGCGGAACTTAAAACGGCAGGTTTAGACCATATTCAAGTTAGTATTCAAGCCAGTTCACAAGAATTAAACGACCACATTGCAGGCACAAAATCGTTTGAACACAAACAAGAAGTGGCGCGTTTAGTGAAAAAACACGGTTATCCGATGGTTTTATGCGTGGTGATTCATCGTGAAAACATTCACCAAATGCCCGAAATTTTGACAATGGCAGAAGCATTAGGCGCGGATTATTTGGAATTGGCAAACACGCAGTATTACGGTTGGGCGCATTTGAATCGTGATTTACTTTTGCCAACAAAAGAACAGTTTGAAACTGCCGAAGCGATTGCCCAAGCCTTCAAAGAAAAAGTCGCGGGTAAAATGAAAATTTATTATGTTGTCCCTGACTTTTACGAAGACCGTCCCAAAGCGTGTATGAACGGTTGGGCGACAACGTTTTTAACCATTGCACCTGATGGTATGGCGTTGCCTTGTCATTCTGCCCGTGAATTACCTAATTTTGAATGTCCGAATGTGAATGATTTTAGTGTTTCTGAAATTTGGCACGAATCGAAAGCGTTTAATTTTTTCCGTGGTTTTGAATGGATGCAAGAACCATGTCGCAGTTGCGATGAAAAAGAAAAAGATTTCGGCGGTTGTCGTTGTCAGGCGTATTTGTTGACGGGTGATGCAAGTTCGACAGACCCCGTTTGCAGCAAATCACCGCAACATTTTGTGATTGATGATTTGCTCAAAACTGCTCGAGAATCTGCGTTATCTGAAAATGAAAAGCCGCTTGTTTTTAGAAATAGTAAAACCGCTCGCGCTTAAATTCAATCAGCAAACAAATTCGCCAACGCAATCAATTTGTCGCTGGCGGGTTTGGCTTCAAAAACGCCGCTTAACGGCACATCAATTTCCATTCCGCGCACAAACAAATATCGCACACCGCCAAAATGCTTTTCGATGTCATAATTTGGCAAACGATTTTCTAAATATCGATGTAACACCACACAATAAAGCCAATACTGCAAACCATAATTATGCTCACGCATCGCGTCTAGCATAGTTTCAGGTGAATAATTAGGCAGCCAATTTGATTTATAATCCATCACATAAAATCGATTTTCGTATTCACAAATTAAATCAATAAATCCCGTCAAATAACCGTTAATTGTTTTGCTGTCGAGCGGTTGAAAACTTGGTTCATTCGCCAAAATTCGATTAATTTCAGTCGTGTTAATTTTTTGCGTCGCTAAATAAAACGGCATTTCTTTTAAATATGTCGATTCAGATAAATTTTTTAAACAAAAATTCGCATCATTCGACAACGGCGTTTGCACCACATTTTGCAAAAGTTCATCAATAATTTCAGGTCGCGCTACTTTCAAACCATAACGCAAACACGCTTTATCACGCGCAATTGAAATATCCACGCCATTCGCTAAATCAGAAAAACTGAAATTTTCAAGCAAATCATGAATCACGTTTCCTGTGTGTGCGCCGCGTGGTAAATCAAGCGTAATCGATGGCGCGAGTTCTAATGGTTCTCGTGCTTTATCTTCAGGTAAGTCAGGCGTAAATGTGCGACTTAACGAAGATAATGCCGTGTAACTGCTCATTTGCCACGGACTAAAACGCAAATCCCGTTGGCGCGTTTCATGATGAAAAATGTCCTTTTTGATTTCAGGCGAATAATGACCTGTTGGTTTTTCTACATTTTCCAATGCTTTATGTTCAAAACAATCGGGCAATTCAGCACCAAAATTGTTAATCGCAAAAATGTCAGCAATCGCAGAATTATTTGGTTTTTCTTTGGTTTGAACATTTGCCCATGCCAAATAACAACGGTATTTTGCGCGAGTGATCGCGACATAAAACATGCGTACATCTTCGGCGCGTTGTTCATTTAAGGCAAATTTGAGGTGTTTTTCAAAATGTTCAGAACCCAAATCAATGCACATTTCACCATCAATATGACATTCGGCACGGTCTTTATTCCACAATTCGCTCGGCATCCAAAGCGACATGCAAAACACAATCGGATATTCCAATCCTTTTGATTTGTGCATCGTGACGATGTTCACGGCATCTTCATCACTTTCAAGGCGCAATTGTTGTGCATCATTGTTGCCGCTTTTTTGGCTAACGCATTTGTAATTGAAATTTTGAGCCATTCAAGCGTTTTTTGTGGCGACAAGTGTTCATCGAGCGCGGCTTCTTGCAATAATTCTAAAAGATGATGAATATTGGTTAATTCACGTTCGGCAAGATGGGTTTTAGCTAATTGACTGATTACATTTTCAACCGTCAAAAAGGTGTGCATCATCGCCATTAAACCTGTTTTTTGCCATTGCTCGTGATAATTTAAGAACTTCGCAAGCCACGAATCTAAAGCGTTTTCATCATTCACGATTTTATAAAACGCTTTTCCGTCTGGGATGCTAGCGAACCAATTTAATGTCAGCGCGTGTTTTAAGGCTTCAATATCAGTCGGATTAACAAGTGAATTTAACAACGTGTGTAAATTTTTAGCTTCGTTGGAAGCAAAAATTGATTCGGTACTATTCAAAACGGAAGGAATTCCTGCATCACGCAACGCGGTTTGAAAGGCTTTGGCTTGTTTATTTTTACGCACCAAAATTGCAATATCTTTCGGTTTTAAGCGTTTATTTTGAGGTTGTAGAAAATAATTTTTTTGTAATAAATTCAAAATTTCATCCACTACCATGTAACAAAATTGCGTTTCAACCGTTTTATTTGTACCTGAATAGTTTTGCCAGAAATCAGAATCGTTTTTTAAATCCCAAAGCATTAACGGCGGCAACGCATTTTCTTCAAAATAAATCGTGCCGTTTTCAGGTGAATTTGCTGCTTCAACCGCATTAAATTCCAGTTCTTCAATTAAAAATGGATTTTCACGTTGAAATAAATGATTTACCGCTGCAACTAAGTTTGGATGTGAACGCCAATTTTGCGCTAGCGTGAATGACGCATTTGCGCTGTGTTTCGCGTTCAAATATGAATAAATATCTGCGCCACGAAATTTATAAATTGCTTGTTTTGGGTCACCAATTAAATACAAAAACTGACTTTGTGCCGCAAAAAGGGTTTTAAAAATAAACCATTGGCTCGCGTCAGTATCTTGAAATTCATCAATTAACGCGACGGTAAATCGTCCGCGTAATTCTTGAATAAGTTGCTCGGATTTATTTTCACCGCGCAACGCTTCGTAAAGTCGCGTAATTAAATGGTCAAATGTTAAAACATTGCGTTGTAATAATCGTTGGTTGATTTCATGGCGCAACGATTCAACTAATTGGCAACGTAACATCAAATCGCAATTGTCAAAATTCGTTTTTAAATCGTCAAAAATTTTTGTTTTTAAAGATAATTCCTCTAAAAATTTTGCTTTGCGTTCTTCGCTAGAAATGTCTTTTAACTTTCTAAATTGATTACCGTTTAACGCATCAAAAATACCATTTGTCGTTAAAAAATCGAGTTGTTCAGGTTTAATTTTTGAACTTTCTCTACTTAACCACGTTTGAACAGTAATGAAATTTTCTGGTATTGCTGTTTTAAATTTACCTTCTGAAAAAGCGTGTTCAAATTTTTCAGCACAACGAGTTAATTCCGTGTGTGCTGTTTTAAACAACGGTTTTAATTTTGTGAAAACGGCATCAACCGCTTCGATTTTTTCAGGATAAATTTTGACGTGATGCCCGATATTTTTAACGCTTTCTAATAACGCATCGGGCGTTTTGTAATGTGCCGTTAAAATTGCCGCTTCGTCTGCGTTACGTTCATAAAGTTGTTTTCGCCAAAAATCATCCGCGCAACTTTGCGTAATTTGCGCTAAATCGTCCGTTAATTCGGCGTTGAAAAGTTGCCCACTTTCGAGCGCGTGTTCACGCAAAACCTTTTGGCAAAAGCTGTGAATAGTGAAAATACTCGCTTGGTCAATCGACAACAGCGCGATTTGCAAACGCTGTTCGATTTCACTGTTTTCAATTGGCAAAGCATCAAGCCAATTGAACAGCTCACCGTTACCTGATTTCAAGGCAAATTTTGCCTCGGATAATCGTAATCGCACGCGCTCACGCAATTCTTCTGTTGCTGCTTTTGTGAAAGTAACGACTAAAATTTTTTCAATCGGCAAATTCTGTTCAACAACAAATCGCAAAACCAACATTGCTAATGTGTAAGTTTTTCCTGTGCCTGCGCTGGCTTCAATCAGATTTACACCATGAAATAACGGCGTTTTGAATGCGTCGAAATAAGTGGTTTTCATAAAAACCCAAGCGGATTTTTCGGGTCAATGCCATCCATAAACGGAATACGTCTATCTTGGTGCGTAATTTGATAAATTTTGCCTAACCAATTATTAAAAACAGCTTTGGCGGTATCGCGCCAAGTATTATCCAAATACGGTAAAACTAAATTTTCAGGAAATTCAGGAAACGGCGCATTTTGCGATTTCGCCAATTTTATTTTTTGAGTGTAACTGTGAAAAATCGCTTTCAATTCAGGATTGAAATAATGTTCAGGGTAGGGCGGACAATCTGAAATTTCATTTCGATAAAAACGTAACACTTCGCGTTTATATTCTTTTAATAAACTGATGTCATCGTATTCGGGATGTCCTTGAAAAAACACAATCCGAAAACCATCCGCACTTGTTGCTAAATGTACACCCGCTTCTGCGCTCGCCGCCAAAATATGCAAGCCGTGTTTTTCCATATCACTTTGAAAAATCTCGTTAAAACGTGAATGTGGCACATCAAAACGGGTGTTAATTTCAACGACAAGCGGATGCGTTCGATTCACTAATTTATGCGAAAACACGCCCCAACGTTTTGCAGGCAAACGAGTTCGTTCAACGCCATAACAATAATGAATAATCGCATGTGTCGCTAAACAAGAACACAAAATCGAAGTCACATTTTCTTTTGCCCACGAAAACACTTCGGTCAAGGGTTGCCAAAAATCTTCATCGGGTAAATGTGAACCTGTGACATTTGCGCCGCTAATAATGAGCGCGTCTAAACCATCGGCTTTAATTTTTTCAAATGGTTCGTAGTATTTATCAATATGCGCTTGGGCTTGCGGACTACGTTCTAAACCCTCAATCGTAAAAGGATGAACATGAAATTGGGCAATTTGATTACACGCGCCAACTAATCGAAAAAATTGCCGTTCTGTCGCTTCTAACGCCGCGTCAGGCATCATATTCAACAAACCAATATGAATTTCACGGATTTCTTGATGGTTGGCGCGTTGTGGCTCGATAATTTCTTCGCCTTCGGCGCGTAATCGCTCAAATGTTGGTAAATTTGTATGTGCAACTAAAGGCATCAAACCTCTCCTTTAGCCAGATTGTTTTGCCAATGCGGCAGCAATTAACGCAATAAAATCGTCTTCGGTTTCGACTTTTGCCATGTCATTTCCGCAAATCGTATAACCGTATTTTTCAGCAATCGCTTCATAACGTGGCACGCGCGATTTAAATAATTCAGGAAAAACCCAAGTGACAAATTCATCAGGCGGCATTTCGTCTGTTGAAGCGTAATTTTTAAGTGTTAAAAATTCGCCTAATTTTTCATCTAAAAACGCTTCCCGATAATAAAGTGGTTTTGGGTCACTTTTGGCGCGGTCAATAATGGTTTGTTCGAGTTCAGGCGGAATTTTGATGTAAATAATTAGTGTATTTTCTGCCAAAACGTCTAAGGCTTCTGGACAATCTAATTCACAAACGCTACCGCCTGCATCGTTAATAAAATTTTGATAACCATAAATATCTTCGGCATTGTGAATAAATGCGGGAACATCTTTCATCGCTTCAATTTCAGCAACGCGATGTAAATTTTGACGGTGTTTAAATTCTTTTAACGACAAACCGCCTTTGTTCGCATCGCCTAATTTGCCCAAATAACTCGAAACGGCGGTTAAATTATCAAATGAAATTTTGCTTTTGATATAAAGCGAATCCGAACGCAATAATTCACGCAAAAAAGGCACGCTCATCGCGTGACGTTTGATGTTGTCTAAAATGGGTTCTTTTAAGTATTTTGTACCAATTCGATAATCGCCCGAATAGTGATACCACTTTGATTTTGGTAATTTATCCGCTAGCGTGGTTTTTCCTGCACCTGACATGGCTAATAACGTGATACGTTTCGATTTCCAATCGATAAATTCTTGAGCGGTCATTTTCATAAAAAATATGCCTTTGTAAATAATTAAATAATTTAAGAGATTTTAATTTGCAGAATGCGTTGTAACCCAGCGCGTTTCGTTTGTTGTTAAAGTTTCGCGTTTCCAAAATGGCGCGTGTGTTTTCAATTCTTCCATCACATAACGACATGCTTCAAATGCTTCGGCACGGTGTGCTGACCAAATTGAAACCAAAACAATCGGCTCATTTGGAAAAATTGCACCAACGCGATGAATGACTAAACACTCTAAAATATGCCATTGTGATTTTGCCATTTCGATAATGTTGCGTAATTGTTTTTGCGTCATGCCTTCGTAATGTTCTAAGGTCATCGCTTTTACGTCATCGCCTTCATTAAAATCGCGCATTGTGCCAATGAAAATGCTGGTTGCGCCAAATTTTCCAGCGAAATGGGCTGAATGTTGAAACTGTTGAATTTCAGAAAAGGGGTCAAAAATGTGATCATAAATTTTCACGGTCATGTTTAACCACCTGTGACAGGCGGAAAAAAAGCAACTTCATCACCCTTTTTCACTATTTCTGAACGAGAAACATAATCCATATTTACCGCCGTTAAGGTATTTTCAGCGATTGAAAAATCAGGATTCACTAAATGCCAAATATCTAAAACCGTGAAATTTTCAGCATTGTCGATAGTTTCAAATGATTTACCGAGCGTTTCTTTCAAACTGCCAAAATAACGAATCGTAATCATGATTTTTTAAATAACGTGTAAAAATTGCGTGTTGAAAGGTCTGCAACCGCATTCAATGAAATGCCGCGTAAATCAGCGACAGTTTGCGCGACGTGTTTTACATATTGCGGATAATTTGGTCTGCCTCGATGTGGAACAGGAGCTAAATAAGGCGAATCCGTTTCAATTAAAAAACGATCAGCAGGCACTTTTTTAGCGACTTCTTGAATTTGTTTCGCGCTGTTAAATGTCACAATGCCAGAAAATGAAATGTAAAAATTCAAATCTAACGCACGTTTTGCAAATGCCCAATCTTCCGTAAAACAATGAATAATGCCGCCAACGTCGCCTGCATTTTCCTTTTGCAACATATCAAGCGCATCTTGTTTGGCTTCACGCGTATGAATAATTAACGGTTTTTTTAACGTTTTCGCGGCGTGAATATGATTTCTGAAACGGTCTTTTTGCCACGTCAAATCGCCTTCGCTACGAAAATAATCCAAACCTGTTTCACCAATGCCGATAACTTTTTCGTCTTGTCCTAATTCAATCAATTCTTCAACAGTGGGTTCATGCCCTTCATGTTCATTGGGGTGAACGCCAACGGTGATAGAAATATC
>CAIVBX010000103.1 GCA_903904275.1 uncultured Pseudomonadota bacterium | reverse complement strand
TTTATACAACGTGACATGAACAACCAGCGCAATCGCTAAAAATAAGAACTTTGCCCAAAATGCAAAATTGGGATAGTAATTTGTCGCGGCGGGGATAAAAATGAAAATTCCCGAAAAAACCAATAACCCTAAGCCAACCCAAATGAATTTCGCGGTAGATTGTGCAAGGTCTACTAATGATTGTTCACGCAAGCCCCCTAAACCTACCAAACGCAAACTCACTAACGTGACGGGCGATAAAATCAAAATCAACCCAACAATGTGAATTAGCTGAAAAACTGCACCAAATAAATGATTTTGACCGCCGACAAATCGGCTTAATTCGCTTGTTTGAATATCTTTAAATAATTCAAGCACTGACATAAAACGCTCCTGTTTATTTGTAATTCAAATACGGAATCAATCGACCAGAAATCAACACTAAACTCCACAAAAAGAGTGAAATTCCGCCTGCATACTGAACGCCTTTGGGTAAGATTTTTTCAAATTCCCATTCATCAATACGTTTTCCCCATTTCAATTCAAACAACAGCGCGTTCACGCCTGCAAGCGCAATAAATATCAGTTTGTAGAAAAACACATCGAGCATGATAATTTTCGGTGCGGCGGCAACAAACAATAAAATGCCTGTCACCATCGTCACAGCAAAACTGCCTAATATCAAAGGTCGCAACGGTTGAAATAATGCCGAAACAGCGATTTTTGGTAAAAACAAACCCAATAACCGCAAATCAACAAAAAATAACAAACCGACTGAAAACGCTAATCCAATTAAATGAATACCTTCAACAATCGGATAGGCGTAAATGGATTCCCGAAGCGATGTGCCTAATTCTGAATCGTAAAGTAAGTCAGCAAATTCGATTAACGTCATCTCTTTTCCTTAAATTTGTCTGTTAATTAAACTGCGCCTAAACCAAAACCACCGTTGTTTTCGGTGCAAATTCTTTCTTCATGTTCGATGGTTGTTTTGCCTGCTGAATCTTTGGCAAACCACACATCAAAATTCCAACCGTCTGGTTTATCTGTAACCGTCCATCTTCTTTCTGGAATTGTCACGGTAAAAGATTTGGTATAAACAGTTGGGTCAGTGAAAACGGCTTCGTAGTTGTAGCGAGTGTTTTCTTTGTTAAAAATGTAATGTTCTTCGATGTGACCGTTTTCACTAATAAATTCACCCGAACGTCCAAAAAGGGCTTTACCGTTATGATTGCTCACATCGACAACTAACGTATTGCCTTCCCAATGTCCGCGAGAATCGCCGTTCCAGAGTTTGATTTTGCTAGGCAAATGCGCTTTATCATCTAAATGAATAATGCGTGTTCCAGAATCAAAAAAGAAAACCACATAATTCGGATATTGCTTGATTTCATAACCGTGCCAATACAACGATTTTGGTACGCCACCTGGCGCACATCGCGCTAAAGGCTCAACGAAGTTTTGGGTTGTTGGGTCGTGGAATTTAACTTGAAATTCTTTGACTTTTTCTAACGCCCAAGGTTGAAAAGGCACTTGTCCGTCAATCGGGTCACTGACACGACTTGGAGCGCGGTCAGCTCTTGCGCCTTTTGGAATGCGGTTTGGATTTGGGTCATTGATAATGCCGCCTTGTGGGTCGGTAAAATTCCCATGATTACCAATCGTATTCGACCAAAAACCTGAAACGTCGGGTTGACCATCGGCAAGTCTTGCTCCTGTCCATTTTTCAGATGAAATTTTTGCAAAACTTTTTTCGCGTGGCATTCCGCCACCGCCATTTCCTGTCGCGTTTTTTTGTTCAGTTTTAGGTTTATCTGTGTCAGCGGCGAGTGCCATTTGTGGTAACAATGCCATTCCGACAAAAGCCAATCCCGATACGCCAAGATAATGTTTCAATATATTTTTTTTCATAAAATTCTCACTTAACGGCGTTACTGTTTTGGTGGATAAAATTCGTCGTAATCCAAGGTAAAACGATAATCTTCGATTAACTGAAAATCTTTTTCCCGATGTCGATACAAAATCACATTGATATTCCAAGGACGACTGTAGACTTTTGGGTCTTCGATAGTGGCTTTATATTCAATCGTATTGGCATCAAGAAACGCCCATTTTTCAACCACATGAAATGCGTCGCTGTGAAAATTTCCCGCTTTGTCGAGCCATGTTTTGTCATTGAAATGTTTTACATCAACAACCAATGTGTCACCTTCCCAATGTCCGCGCGAATCGCCAAGCCACCAATCATTTGCATCTTCAGGATGTGGCGTGCCGTTGGTATAAATCGTACGAACCGAATGACCAAGTTGATGCACCAATGTTAAATCTTGTTTGCGCTGAAAAATTTGAAATGGTTCTGGATAATAAACACTGCGTGGCACACCAAGTGTGTAACCTTTTAACGCAGGGTCTAATGTTTCTCTTGCTTCAAAATTCTTTTGTTTTTTAGCAAAAGCATCTGGCAAATAGGGAATCAAACCGCCTTCAACAATTCCCGCACTAGGTGGCGTATTTTTACGATTTGAATGTGGTTCTAAATCATAATCCGCCGCACTGGTTGTTTGCCAAATCCCTGAGAAATCAGGTTTTCCTTCTAAACGCGGAATTTTTTTATCTGCGGCAACAGCAACATCTGAAAAAGAAAATGCCAACAGCAAACCCAATGCTAACGCGGATTTAGAAGATTTTTTTATTGATAACGTGTTCAAAAAAGCCTCCTTTTTATTGCGGCGTTGCAGATGCGGTTGAAGTTGTAGGTTCAGCGGATGCCGCTGGTTTTGCAGGTGTTTCAGGTGCGTCTTGTGCGCCGCCTGTTTTTACACTGCTACCATCTGGCAACGTGGTTGTGACCGCGTAACCAAAATTTTGTCCATTCTTCGCTTTGAACCCGTTAATGGTGATTTCCGTACCAGGTGTTAAGGTTTTTTTCGTAATCCCTTTTTCTTTCAAATTAAACGGTGCGCCGAATTCAAATCCCCAGTTTAAAACTGAGCCATCGGCTTGTTTTACGTCTAAATAAAGCCAACTGTGTGGATTTACCAATTCAAATTTCGTCACCACGCCTTTCACTTCAACAGGTTTTTCAGCGTCAAATTCCGCTGAAAAAGCGTGATGAGCATTTGCGGGAATTGCCATTGCACAACCGACGACGGCTAAAATTGGGATTAACTTATTTCTCGTTTTCATAAAATTCTCATTATTTTGCTGACGCAGATTTGTTTAAATAAACGGCATGGCACATTTCGCAAGCCGCATAAAGTGCATCACCTGCATCAATGGCTTTTTCTGTGTCTTTAGTTTCAGTGGCTTTTGCGACAGATTTTGCAGCGTTCATCATTTGTTCTGTGGCTTGTTTCCAAATGGGTTCATTTTCAAAAGGCGTTTTTAAAAGCCATTTTCCCGATTCGACTAATGCCAACGCATTTGCTTTTATGTTTCGCCATTCTTCATCGTTTTTAGGTGTTTCATTTGTTACCGAAAAAACTGTATTTGAAGCGGGAACGATCACTTCTTTCATATGCGT
>CAIVBX010000102.1 GCA_903904275.1 uncultured Pseudomonadota bacterium | reverse complement strand
TTTGCAAGCGCGATTTGAACAAATAGAAAATGCCATTTTTCAATATCATCCTAGTCGTCATACGATGGAAGACCTTTATGCGTTGAAACGTGAGTTGTTATTACTTAAAAATACTACTTTACCGCTAATTGATGTTTGTAACGAATTGATGCGTTTTCACCATGATATTATTCATCCCGATATTAGCGTCTATTTCCGTGATATTTCCGACCATTTAAAGCGCATTGCACAAGAAACAGATTCAATTCGTGAGATGTTAATTTCTGCGATGCAAGTTCATTTGACGTTTGAAACGATTCGACAAAATGAAGTAGTGAAACGCTTATCAGGTTGGGGCGCGATTTTAGCGATTCCGACATTGGTGTGCAGTTGGTACGGGATGAATTTTAAATTTATGCCTGAACTTGAATGGGATTTTGGCTATCCCGTTTTAGTTGGTGTCATTATTTTGAGCTGTGGTTTGCTCCATTGGCGTTTGAAACGCTCAGGTTGGTTGTAAAACATGAATGAACAACGTCCCAATCCCGATGATTTATTAGCGCGTGTTGAACGCGAAAAAACACTCGCTAGTCGTGGTCGATTAAAAATTTTCTTCGGTGCATCGGCAGGCGTTGGAAAAACTTATGCAATGCTACTCGCCGCACGCGAAAAACGTAATGACAATATCGATGTTGTCGTTGGATTAGTCGAAACGCATAATCGAAAAGAAACAGCGGCTTTGCTTGAAGGCTTGGAAGTTTTACCACGCAGACCGATTGAATATCGTGGAACGACGCTGCATGAATTTGATTTAGACTCTGCACTAAAACGCAAACCGTCCGTTATTTTAGTTGATGAACTTGCTCACACTAATGCTCAAGGTTGTCGACATCCTAAACGTTGGCAAGATATTGATGAATTACTCGAAGCTGGCATTGATGTTTATACAGCGTTGAATGTTCAGCATTTAGAAAGTTTAAATGATGACATTGGACAAATTTCAGGGATTCGCGTTTTTGAAACAATTCCCGATACCGTATTTGAATCGGCTAATGAGGTTGAATTAGTTGATTTACCGCCTGATGAATTACTCACACGCCTTAAAGATGGCAAAGTTTATGTGCCTGAGCAAGCTAAAGAAGCCGCCAATAATTTTTTTAGAAAAGGAAATTTAATTGCGTTACGCGAATTAGCGTTGCGGCACACGGCAAATCGCGTCGATGCTCAAATGCTCGATTATCGTGAAGATAATTTTATCCGCGAAGTTTGGCAAGTTAACGAACGGATTTTAGTTTGCATCGGCATCACTTCGTTAGGCGAGCGATTAGTACGAGCGGGAAAACGCTTGGCGAGTAGTTTAAAAGCAGATTGGATTGTGCTGTATGTTGAAACACCTGAATTACAACGGTTATCTCCTGAAAAACGGGACGATGTGTTACGAGTTTTGCGCTTTGCTGAACAATTAGGCGCAGAAACTGTCACGTTAAGTGCGCCTGAAATGAGCGATGCAATTATCAAATTTTCCTATGAGCGAAATATCACTAAAATCGTGATGGGAAAACCTACCCGACGTGGTTGGAAACGCTTAATTTTTGGGTCATTAGTCGATTCATTGATTAGTGATGCTCACAATATCAATTTGTATTTGTTAGGCAGTAAAAAATCTGACGGTAGCGACAAATTGGAAGAAGCACTTAACCGCAAAGCAGCTTTTCCGAAATTAGCTCCACAAAAGAAAACCATGACGGGTTACGTTATGGCGGCACTTATTACGATGGGTAGCACGTTACTTGCCTATCCATTATTTGGTAAATTTGAGCTTGCCAACTTGATTATGATTTTCTTGTTGGGGGTTGTCGTTGTCGCTATGCGTTTTGGTCGTAATCCGTCTATTTTCGCTTCGGTATTTGGTGCTGCTACTTTTGATTTTTTATTTGTACCGCCTTATCACAGTTTTTCAGTATCCGATGGTCAATACTTAATTACGCTTTTAGCAATGTTAATTGTGGGGATATTGATTAGTAGTTTAATGGCAAATGTTCGCTCGCAAGCCAAAGTCGCAGGACACCGTGAACGTCGTGCCATTGTGTTATATGCCATGAGTAAAGAATTAGCGGCTAGTCAAAGTGAAGATGAAATTGTCCGTACAGCGATTCGACATCTTTATACTGAATTTAGCAGTCAAAATGTGATTCTTTTTCCTGATACAAATGGTCGCGTTGTGTACCCAGAAGATTTGGCAATGCCCGAATCCTTACACTCTGCTGATTTAAGCGTTGCTCAATGGGTGATGGATCACAATGAAATTGCAGGACAAGGCACTAATACATTACCAGGCGCACAAGCGATTTATTTTCCATTGAGTAGTAAAGAAGCGGTTTTAGGTGTTTTAGTTTTGTTGCCTGTAAATTTGCGGCGTATATTTTTGCCAGAACAGCGAAAATTACTCGATACCTTTTTAGGGCAAATTGCCCAAGCGATTACGCGTGTTCGTTTAACTGAACAAGCTCGAAAAACCCAAATCGAAATCGAAGCAGAACGTTTGCGGAATTCGTTGTTAAGTTCGATTTCGCATGATTTGAGAACGCCGCTTGCAACAATTGTTGGTTCAGCGAGTACGTTAGTTGAAGAAGATGGCACGCTGGCTGATAAGGAAAAACATGATTTAAGTTGCGCGATTTACGACGAAGCGCAACGGATGTCGAGTTTAATCAATAACATTTTAGACATGGCGCGACTGGATGCGGGAGCAATTCAATTAAACAAAGAATGGTATCCGCTCGAAGAAATTATTGGTGTGGTTTTGAATCGATTACAAAAACACCTTGAAGACCGACAAGTGACGGTAAAACTCCCTGTGGGAATTCCGCTGATTTTTGTCGATACCGTGATGATTGAACAGGTGTTAATGAATTTATTAGAAAATGCGCTACGTTATACACCTGAAAAATCGCCAATTTCCATTACCGCTGAATCCCATTTATCCGCCATGAAAATTTCGGTTGCGGATAAAGGTGTCGGTATTCCAAAAGGTAGCGAAGATAAATTGTTTGAAAAATTTTATCGCGTTAAAAATGAAGCCGCGCAAAGTGGTGTGGGATTAGGGCTTGCGATTTGTCGTGCAATTATCGAAGCACATGGCGGAACGATTAGTGCGAAAAATTTACTAACGGGTGGTGCGGTGTTTTCATTTGTCATTCCAGTAGACAAAGCTGCTCCTATTTTAGAACCAGAGAATGACGACAATGACTAATTCAACGCCCATTATTGTTGTCATTGAAGATGATCCCGCGATTCGGCAATTTTTGCGAACGGGTTTGGGAACGCATGGTTTTAAAATTTTCGAGGCGGACAAAGGACAGCGCGGCATTATTGAAGCGGAGATTCGCAAACCTGATTTCATCATTTTGGATTTAGGATTGCCCGATATGGATGGCGTTGAAGTGATTAAAGCTATCCGCAAATGGTCAGCGATGCCGATTATCGTTTTATCTGCGCGTAGCAATGAACAACATAAAATCGAAGCCTTAGACGCTGGCGCAGATGATTATTTGACCAAACCGTTTGGATTAGGAGAATTGTTGGCGCGAATTCGTGTTGCAATGCGTCATTCATTGAATAATCCCGCACAATCGCAAGACAATGTTTTTACAACGGGCGCGTTAAAAGTAGATTTGTTGAAGCGGCAAGTTTTTGTGAATGACGAAGAAGTGCATCTTACGCCGATTCAATATCGCTTATTGTCAGTGCTGGTAAAAAATGCGGGGAAAGTTTTAACACATCAATATCTACTCAAAGAAATTTGGGGACCTTCTTACAAAGATAATTCGCATTATTTACGCATTTACATGAGCCAACTTCGGCAAAAATTAGAAATTGAACCGACGCAACCGCAGTATTTATTAACCGAATCGGGCGTTGGGTATCGGTTGAAATTTTAATCAGGAATATAAAAATGTGTTCGGTTTCGTCCGAATCGTTTTGCTTGATACATTGCATGGTCAGCATGACGCAAAAGAATATCGGCGGCATCTGTATCATTAGGATAGATAGTCACGCCAACACTTGCACCAACTTTGACTTCTATTTGTTTGCTAAGTTCAATCGGTTCATTGATTGATTCGATAACGCGTTGAAGAATTATTTGGCATTCATCTTCATTTTCTAACTCATTTAAAATCAATACAAATTCATCGCCACCTAATCTGCCAACGGTGTCATTTCCTCGCACCGCTAATTCCATTCGATGAGCAATTTCGATAAGTAATTTATCGCCCGCTTCATGCCCAAATTTGTCATTAACCGGTTTAAAGCCATCTAAATCGAGATAACAAACCGCTAACATTTTTTTTGTTCGATCAGCGTGAACTAAGGCTTGATTTAATCTGTCTGAAACTAATAGGCGATTTGGTAATCCTGTCAAAGCATCATGAAAAGCAATATGCTCCACTTGCGCTTGATGTTTTTTCTGTTCACTAATATCAAGCATTACCCATAGTGAACTAAGATTATTACCCACTGATTTTTCACCACTCATGTCTATCCATATTTTTTTACCATTTTTACAAACTAATTCGAGCTGTATCCGATAAACATGACCCGATTTGATGATGGAATATGCCTGTACACCAAAAAATCTAAACATTTCATCATCTGGATATAAAATCCTTGTTGATTGATTAACCAGCTCATTTTTTTCATAACCAAAGATTTTTTCCATCGCAGAATTTGTCCAAATTATGCGTCTATTTCGTAATTTCATAATGCCAACTAACGCATTATCTAAAATAATTTGTTGATCAACTGTTAATTGATAAAGGGCATTTTGTGTCGCTTTTAATTCAGTAATATCGTAAGCAACAGACCGCGTATTTATAAAATTACCCTCGTCATCTTTGAGTGCAGTAGCACTTATACTCACATGACGGACTTCGCTATTTTTACCAACCAAATCGAATTCTAAATTCTCAATATGACCTTTTTCCAAAAAAACAGGGTAATTTTTTTTAAATATATTTTTTCCTTCAGGCGTAATAAAGTCAGTAAATTTTTTGCCAATAACTTCATCTCGACTGCAACCAAGCCAGTTTAATTCCGTATTGTTGATGTTGATAATAATCCCGTTTTTATCAAGCGAGTGATAACCACAAGGTGCATTGTTATAAAGGTCTTCGATTATATTTTTTGAATTGAGTAAATTTTTTTCTAATTGCTTACGTTTTGTTATGTTACGAGTAGACGCAAAAAGTAGTAACACACCATCAATATCTATTGCACAACAGCTAATTTCAGCATCGTAAATTGAGCCATCTTTACGAATATGACGGGTTTCAAACTGATGACGTGTAAAAGGTTTTTCAAATTGTGCATTGACGAAATTTGTTAGTTCATTTGCAGGAATTGCCACATCCCATTGCGAAACGTGCATTCCTAACAGTTCGTCACGTTGATACCCCAACATTTCACAAATCGAATCACTGCATTCCAACAATGTTCCGCTTGTATCCATAATCGTGATGCCGTCACTAGCATTACGCAACAAAGCCATGTTTTTATCATTTTCGATTTGTAGAGCCATTTCAATTTGTTTTTGTTTATTCATTCAGTAATAACGTTGAGATAGCTATCAAGTTTTCGCACGTCAGATAAAATGCGTTTTCTCATACTCTAATTTAGTTTTAAGCATTTGCCTAAATTAAAATAAGTTGAATGTTAACGCCGCAAAACATTGTCGTAAAAAATTAAAAATTGTCTGAAATCAAACAATTTTAAAACCTCTTGATTGACCTGTAAGCCTATATTTTATTGGCTTTGTCGAACTGGATTGATTATTGCACCAGCAAAGTAATGACCTATTTTGATAATCAACACAGGAGTTACTTATGTTTAACGATGTTTTTGCCGAAATTCTTACAGGAATTAAAAATAATGAAGTTGTGCCTTATTTAGGTTCGGGCGTTTTATTTGATTCAAAAAGTAAATTGAATGGTTTGCCAATTCCAGCAGATAGCGATAGTTTGATTTTAGCCATGAACGGTGGAAAGCCGATGGCGCAAAAGTTAATGTATGAATTTCCCCGCGCGGCGATGAATCAAGAATTAAAAAAGGGACGGAGTTTTTTAACCAAATTTCTTGATAAAACTTATGGCGAATCAAAATGGACGAGAGCAGCGGTGCATGATTGGTTAGCGAGCTTTCAACCAAATTACGTTATCGACATCAACCGTGATACACAATTACAAGAAAGTTACGCCAACAAAAAACACACGTTAATCGTAGGATTAGCGCGAATTGCCGCAACACCATTTCGTTTCAAAATTTTTCATTATGACGGTGAAAAATATGCCGAAATTGAACAAACCGCTGTTGATACGAGTTTGCCAATTTTGTTTAAACCAATGGGAACGCCTGTTCCTGAATCTAATTACATTGCTTCAGATGCCGATTACGTCGATTACATTACCGAATTGATGGGCGGATTTGCGATTCCTGATTTTTTGAAAGAATACCGTAAAGGCAAAAAATATCTGTTGTTCGGTTTGCCGCTTTGCCGCGATTCTGAACGAATGGTGATGAGCGATATTGTTTATGGCGCGAATGAATCGAAAGGCTGGTTTTTGCGTAAAAATCCAACGCCGAAAGAAATTCGCTATTCTAAAAAAATTGGTTTTGAATTGATTGAAGCGGATTGTCAGGACTTTTTGGAATTTGTGAATTCTGAAAACGGGTAATTTCAATTTACAAAACAGACCGCTAACGGCTTGACGGTCTGTTTTGAACACAAATTTAGGTTTTAAAATTAGCGACTGTTATAGATAAATTCCGTACTTGTTCTTCTAATAATTTTGCATTTGCAGCGGCTTCTTCAACCAGTGTCGCATTTTGTTGTGTGACATCATCCATTTGAGAAATTGCCTGATTAACTTGTGCAATTCCTGTATTTTGTTCAATAGATGAAGCAGTTATCTCAGCCATAACCGTTGTAACGCCTTGAACAGCAACAACAATTTCTTGCATTGTTTTTCCTGCTTGAGCAACCAGTTTGCTTCCTGCATCAACTTGTTCAACTGAATTATCAATTAACATTTGAATTTCACCCGCCGCAGCGGCAGCACGTTGCGCCAAATTACGAACTTCTATTGCAACAACCGCAAAACCACGACCTTGTTCACCTGCGCGAGCCGCTTCAACCGCTGCATTTAACGCTAAAATGTTGGTTTGAAAAGCAATGTTATCTATCACGGAAATGATTTCGACTACCTTACTCGAGGATTCGTTAATACTATTCATGGTTTTGACAACGTCATCAACTACCACGCGACCCTTTTCAGCAATCGTTTTGGCATTTTCGGTTAATTGATTTGCATATTTCGCATTTTCGGCATTGTGTTGAACCGTGTTGGTTAATCGATTCATACTCGCTGAGGTTTCTTCTAAACTTGCAGCTTGCTCTTCTGTGCGACGTGATAAATCATTATTTCCCGCTGTAATATCTTGTGCGCCAGAACTGATATTTTCGGAGGCAATTTGAATTTGATGAACAATTTCCGTTATGTTTTCGACGGTTGTGTTCACATTGTCTTTCAATTGCCCAAATGTTCCCATGTAATTACTGGTAATTTTTTGGGTTAAATCTCCCTGAGATAACGCATCTAACACTTCTGAAATTTCAGCTAAACTGGTTTCATTGGTTTGCAACAATTGGTTAATCGCATTTCCTAAATCATAAAAAAGTCCTTCTTTTCCTTTTGTATCTAATCGCCCTGAAAAATTCCCCGCACTTGCTGAAACGACAATGTTTGTCACCGCTTCTTCGAGTTCAATTTCAACCGTTCTATCATGCCATTCCGCGACAGTTCCTAATCGTTGACCGTTTTCATCAATCACAGGATTCGCCAAAACGGTCATGCTATGGTCGCCCAATATGATATTAGCGTGGTATTTGTGTGTTAATGCGCTCAACATTTGCCGTTGAAGTGTCGGATTTTTGTGAAAACTATCGATATTTCTACCAATCAAATTGTCACTATCAAAACTGGGTAATTGACTACGGATACCTTCTTCATTTTGATTCAACGTTTCAATGACAGATTTGTTCACATACACGATGTTCAAATCATTATCTGCAATCATCACGCCTGTATTTACGTTGTCTAAAGCGATTTTAACGCGCAAAATTTCATTTTTTAAATTTGTTTCCACTACCCTCCTCTCCAAAATATGTTGAACCATCATTTTCAAATGCCCCATCAAATTATTTGGATTCTCAATTTCAAGCGAAACAGAATCATAATCGCCTTCAGAAATTTTTTCCGACAATTCAAGCACTTCAAAAAGTTCCGCGCCTAATTGGCGAATAATGTTGCGGTTAATAATCAGCGTTAAAAAACTGGCTATTCCTACGCTAAATATAAAAATGCTGCTTAAACCTAAATGGTATTGATGAATAATGCTTTGAGCTTGTGCTTCGTTTATTTCGTTTTGAATTTGAGTTAAATTCACGACCTTATCAATTGCCACACGGTGTTTTTGATAATTTGAGCGTAATTTCGTCAAACTGTCTTTCGCAATTTCATTATCTCCTTTTGAAATCGCAGGAATAAATTGCTGTTGTGCCTCTAAATAAAAAGCGTTTGCCGCTTGATATGATGTTTCTAAAAGCAGCGTTTTTACCTCTGGTTTCAACTCTTTTTCGTGTATTTTCCAATAACTGTGACGGGCATCGTAATCGACTTTTAATTTCGTAAAATTTTGAATTAGCATGTTAATTTCAGCCGAATCTTGTGATTGCATAAGCTGTAAAGCAACTAAATACGATTCAATAATGTATTCAGGTGGTGGTAAAACATCCGCAACTAAATCTTTGTCTCTTACAATGCGTTGATATATTTCACCATTTACATTCAATTTTTTCATTGCGGTGAACGTCGCAAATCCAAATAGGACAAATCCTGTAATTAGCGTGACCAAAATAATCATAAAACGCATTTTAATTGTCATACGAGGTGTCGAGGATAGTGAGTTCATACATATTTAACCAAGGTAAGAATTTGAAAAATAATAATTTTATAAATGCTAGCTTAAATTTGTTTCATGTTGATGTTTAAAATTTGAATTCGATAAGCAATTTGACGCGGAGTCATATCAAGCAATCGCGCCGCTTTCGCTTGTACCCAACCACTTTGTTCTAACGCAGCAATTACTCGCTCACGTTCATCCAAATTTTCATCATGCAAATCCGCATGTTTAGTCGTTGTTATCGGACGATGATTCACACTAATTTCTGTTTCTAAACCTGTACTCACAATCACGTCACGGTCAATCAGCCCGTCCACACTCATAATTGCCGCACGTTCTAAACGATTTTCGAGTTCTCGAACGTTGCCTGGCCAATGATGTTTCATCAAAATTCGCAACGCGCTTTCTTTGATTTCTAAAAAACGCCCGCCTTGACGTTTTGAAATTCGATTCAGCAACGCGGTCGCTAATTCTGGAATATCCTCGATTCTGTCGCGCAACGGAGGAATATAAATCGGCATCACGTTCAAACGGTAATACAAATCTTCTCTAAATGTGCCATCGGCTACGTCTTGTTCTAAATTTCGATTCGTCGCCGCGATAATGCGAACATTCACTTTTAACGTTCTATCGCCGCCAACCCGTTCAAATTCACCTTCTTGCAACACGCGCAATAATTTGGCTTGGAATGAAGCCGAAATTTCACCGATTTCATCCAAAAATAATGTGCCGTTGTCAGCGAGTTCAAAACGTCCTTTGCGTTGTCCAATCGCGCCACTGAACGCGCCTTTTTCATGTCCAAACAATTCCGATTCAAGCAATGTATCAGGCAACGCCGCGCAATTGAGTTTTAAAAACGCGCCATTCGCACACGCCGAATTGAAATGAATCGCGCTGGCGACGACTTCTTTACCTGTTCCTGATTCACCGCGAATTAAAACCGTTGTGTCCCATTTTGCGACTTGGCGAATGATGTCGAATACTTTGAGCATCGGTTCAGAATGCCCGATGATGTTTTCAAATTTGTAATTTTTAACCAGCGTTTGTTTTAAATAATCGCGTTCGCTTGTGAGTTCATGTTGCTTGCGCTCCATGATTTGCAACATGTTGACGCTGTGTGCGATTAAATTCGCCACCATTTCCATGAAACGAGCGCGTTCGCCTAAAAAATCTGCGGTGCTTGGTTGCGCGGCAAGCACACCGACAATTTCGCCTTGTTCAGCTAAAAGTGGCGAACCGATAAATGGCAAATCAGGATTATAAACACCAAGCCGACTTAAAAAACGTGGTTCATCGGCAATTCTATCGACCACAATCGTGCTGCCTGCATCGAGAATTGCGCCGACTAAACCTTCGCCGATTTGATAACGCACATTGCGATCGATACCTTCACCGTAGACTTCGCAAATACTCATCCCATCGTCGTCACGCAAGGTAATCATGCCGAAATGCAAATTTGTCCGTTTGTGCAAAACTTCTAAAATGCCGCGCAGTTTTTCACGCAAATTGTGTGTGCTATTTAATAATTGGCTGACTAAATACAGTGTATCTAATTCTGATTCCACCAGCAGATAACGGTCATTCATATTGTCACCTCTCATTTTTTCGGGC
>CAIVBX010000101.1 GCA_903904275.1 uncultured Pseudomonadota bacterium | reverse complement strand
AAATTCCTGATGCGTATTTAGAAATGGGGTCGCTTGAATTCTGCAAAAAATTGTTAATCGAAGCGAAAGTTGCCGTTGCACCTGGTATTGGTTTTGGACAATACGGCGATGACCATGTGCGTTTTGGTTTAATCGAAAACGAAAACCGTACCCGCCAAGCTATTCGTGGCATCAAGGCGATGTTCAAAAAAGACGGCGTAATTTAAGGGATGAATATGAAACCAGTAAAAATAGGTATTTTAGGATTAGGAACTGTCGGCGGTGGCGCGGCAGTGGTTTTGCAACGCAACGCAGCAGAAATTGCGCGTCGTGCGGGTCGTGAAATCATTATCAAAAGTGCATCGGCACGTTTTTTACCGAAAGCGCGGTTGTGTGACACTAGCAAAATGCAATTAACCACAGACCCGTATGACATTATCAACGACCCTGAAATCGACATTATTGTTGAAACCATCGGCGGCGCAGGGGCTGTGAAAGACATGGTTTTAAAAGCCATTGAAAACGGCAAACACGTCGTGACCGCGAATAAATCGCTCATCGCTTTGCACGGCAACGAAATTTTTGCCAAAGCGAGTGAAAAAGGTGTCATTGTGGCGTTTGAAGCGGCGGTTGCGGGTGGAATTCCGATTATCAAAGCGATTCGTGAAGGTTTGAGCGGCAATCAAATAGAATGGCTCGCTGGCATTATCAACGGTACGAGTAATTTTATTTTGACCGAAATGCGCGACAAAGGTCGTGATTTTGCCGATGTGTTAGCCGAAGCGCAGGCGTTAGGTTATGCCGAAGCTGACCCGACATTTGACGTGGAAGGCATTGACGCGGGGCATAAATTGACGATTTTAGCGTCGATTGCGTTTGGAATTCCGTTGCAGTTCGACAAAGTTTATACCGAAGGCATCACGCAAATTATTCGTACCGATGTGGAATATGCCGAGCAGTTGGGTTATCGGATTAAAAGTTTGGGCGTGGCGCGTAAAACCGAAAAAGGGATTGAATTGCGCGTGCATCCGACGTTGATTCCTGAACGGCGTTTGATTGCGAATGTGAATGGCGTGATGAATGCGGTGTTGGTCAAAGGCGATGCGGTTGGTGCAACGTTGTATTACGGTGCGGGCGCAGGCGCAGAACCAACAGGTTCGGCGGTGGTTGCCGATGTGATTGATGTGGTGCGTGCGTTGACTAGCGACCCCGAAAATCGTGTGCCGCATTTGGCGTTCCAAGCGAATGCGCTGGCGGATATTCCAGTTTTAGATTCGGGCGATTTCCAAACCGCGTATTACTTGCGTTTGCACGCTGAAGATAAATCGGGCGTTTTAGCGGATGTGACGCGAATTTTGGCGGATTGTGATATTAGTATCGAAGCGATTTTGCAAAAACCACCTGCTAAAAATGAAACCATTGTGCCAATCATTTTATTGACGCAAGTGACCCAAGAACACAAGCTCAATGCGGCGATTGCCAAAATTGAACAATTAGAAACGGTTAGCGGTAAGGTGAATCGAATTCGGTTGGAAACGTTGGGATAGAACTTTTATTGAAAAAGGCACGAAAGGGATTTTGTGCTTTGGTTATCAAAATATAAACACTATGACAATTTTCATTCTGGCATAAACAGAGGACAATTTATGATTAAATTCGTAGGTAAAACTGAAATAAAAAATAAGCACAAAGCAACTTGTCATTGTGGTGCGGTTGAATTGGAACTACATCTTCCAAATGGAATTATTGACCCGAGACGGTGTGATTGCTCATTGTGTAGAAGAAGAGGCGCAATAATGGCTTCCGCATCTTTATCTGATATTAAAATCATCAAGGGGCATGATTCATTAAAGCTGTATCAATTCAATACCTACATAGCAAAACATTATTTCTGTTCTAATTGTGGCGTTTATACTCATCATCAACGTAGATCAAGTCCTGAGGAATATGGCTATAACGTAGGATGTTTGGAAGGTGTTAATCCATTTGAAATTGAAAATATTCCAACAAATGACGGTGTAAATCATCCGTTAGATCGTTTGTAAATTTTTAGTTGTTTTGTCGTCGTTGAAAGATTAGCGAGGAGTTTTGAAAATGATTGCCCAAGCGCAACTGCAAAAATTCACAAAACAGTTAAAATACTCCATCAAAAATTTACATACTAAAACTTTTCATAGGAAAAAAAATGAAACGCTACACAGGTTTAATCGAAAATTATCGCTCACGTTTGCCAGTCAGTGAATCGACGCGCATTATCAGTTTGGGTGAAGGTAATACGCCGCTAATTGAACTTCAAAACATTCCGCGTTTAATCGGCAAAGACGTAAAAATTTACGTCAAATTTGAAGGCTTGAATCCAACGGGTTCATTCAAAGACCGTGGCATGACAATGGCTGTGACCAAAGCCGTTGAAGCAGGAAGCCAAGCGATTATTTGCGCGTCAACAGGTAACACGTCAGCAGCAGCGGCGGCTTACGCGGTTCGGGCAGGTATTCAAGCGTTTGTGTTAATTCCAGAAGGTAAAATTGCACTCGGAAAATTGGCGCAAACGTTAATGTACGGCGCAAAAATCATCCAAATCAACGGCAACTTTGACCGTGGCATGGCGTTAGTGAAAGAAGTTGCTGACCACGCGCCTGTGACGATTGTAAATTCAATAAATCCTTTCCGTTTAGAAGGACAAAAAACCGCCGCGTTTGAAATCGTTGATGAATTAGGGCGTGCGCCTGATTATCACTGCCTACCAGTTGGCAACGCAGGAAATATCACCGCATATTGGAAAGGCTACAAAGAATATGCCGCTGATGGTTTATCGCCAAATCGTCCTGTGATGTGTGGTTATCAAGCGGCAGGTGCAGCACCGTTTGCATTAGGTGAAATGGTCGATAATCCTGAAACCATTGCAACCGCGATTCGCATCGGTCATCCACAATCTTGGGATTTGGCGTGGACAGCGCAAAAAGAATCAAACGGTTGGTGTGATAAATTCACCGATGAACAAATTTTAGCAGCACAAAAAATGTTGTCGCAATTTGAAGGAATTTTCTGTGAACCTGCTTCGGCAACGTCATTAGCAGGCGCGTTATATGACATTAGCACTGGCAAAATCCCAGACGGTAGCACTATCGTTTGTACGTTGACAGGAAATGGAATTAAAGATCCTGACACGGCAATGATGCAATGTGCAAATGAAAAACCCGTCACGATTGACGCAAGTTTAGACGCGGTGAAAAAAGCGATTTTAGATAATTTGTAAAATCTACTTCACCATAAAAAAAGGGAGTCTGCGCTAGACTCCCTTTTTAATTTTAGATATTTAAAACGCCGCTTTGCCGCTCCAAATCTTGAATATATCGCAAAATTATCGACTCAGCAGATTGTTTTGTTTTGATTAACTTAATGCCGACTAATTCAGTAAATTCACCTATTTTGTGACCTTCTACTTTTCGTTTCATCATGACTTCAAATGAAACGCTGACTTCGCCATGATTTGGCATAATCATTTTGCAATTTTCATAAATCAAACCGCGTTCTAAAAAAAATGAAAATTCTTCGTGATAATTTTTCATCGAAAAACCTGACAAACTAACGTCATGCAAAGGTAATGTGATTAAATTCATTTCATTTTCATCTGGAACAATTGGATTTGCAGCGCGTTCCGCTTCGATTTTTTGTCGTTCAATTTTTGCTCTAATTTTGCTGTCAACAGACATTTTTGCATAAGCCTTTGCAAAGGCTTGTTGTTCAGCGGCAATGTCATCTTGAATTTTTTCGATTAACAGCCTTTTGATAACATTTCTCGCGTGTTGATACGCATCAAGATAGGATTTTTTTGAACTTTCGTCGGGAGCTTTTAATTTAATAATGCACAAACTGGGATTCATAATAGGCGTTTGGACACGATAATACTCGCGGCGATTGAACCAAAATAAGGAACTTGGAATTGGCATCACAAACGCATCTTGCCCTTGATATTTTGCTTTTTCGATTTTTCCACCTGTAAAAGCAACTTGAATACCTTTAAAACCTGTTGTGAATTTGATGTGTGGCGTACTAACTAATTTTTTATTTAAATAATCTGATGCACCATAATCTAAAACAAGTTTATCCTCTTTGTAATTTACCGCAACGATAGCCGTCAGCATGGTATCTTTACCGCCCAAATTCGCACTTACCATACATTTATTTTTCATAAGCATTGATAAATTATTCACTATCATTGCTCGACTATGTAGCATTGCTGAATCTTCGTTATCCATTGATTTTGCCAAAAAGGTTAAAATAAGTTCTGTTGTTTCATTGTAAAAGATTTATTGTAAAAGATTTAAGGTTCATTACAAAAGGAGATTTATGGGTTGGTTGTTATTGTTTTTGGCGGGTTGCGTTGAAATCATTTTTGCGTTGAGTTTGAAATATAACGAAGGTTTTACAAAGTTGATTCCGAGTATCGTGACAGCTATTTCAGGTGGGGGTAGTTTTTATTTATTGATGTTAGCAATTAAAACATTACCACTAGGTACAGCTTACGCTGTTTGGACAGGCATGGGCGCGGTAGGTGTCGCAATTTTGGGCGTTTTTTTATTTAAAGAATCCATCGATATTTACCGCATCATTTCGATTTTACTCGTTATCACTGGCATTATTGGTTTGAAATTATCGGATAATTATTGAAATGCTACATTTAGTTTTTGATTTTTCTGATAACGTGATTTTTCAACGTCTACAACAGCAATCTGGCGTTATTTTTTTAAATAATGCCGTGTTGAAATTACTCAAAAAGTCACATTTTGAAAGTGATTTGCTAAATTTAGTAAAAACAACACCTTGTTATGTTTTAGGTGATGATTTGATAATACGAGGAATCAGCGCCGATTTGATATTAGAAAAAATTGAACTGATTGATTATGCAAAATTTGTTCAACTCACTGTTGAAAATACGCCGATTCAAACATGGAATTAAATTTAACAGAACACGGTTTTTTGGTTAATTTAGACGATTGGAATGAATCCATTGCAATTAAATTAGCGGCTTTAAACAATATCAATTTAGCACCTGAGCATTGGGAAATTGTGTTGTTTATGCGTGATTATTACGAGAAATTTCATTATTTACCGAATACCCGAATTTTTGTGAAAGCCGTGGCAAATCAATTCGGCACGGAAAAAGGCAATAGCCGTTATTTACAATCGCTTTTTCCCGAATCACCATTGAAATATGCGTGTTTGTTAGCAGGTTTGCCCAAACCGCCGACTTGTTTATAAAACGCCTTTCTTGCAAAAAACATTTTTAACTATTTAGGAAATAATAACTTATGGCAAATATCCAAGCAATTCGCGGTATGCACGACGTGTTACCCGACCAAACACCACTTTGGCAATATGCAGAAAAAATCATTCGTGAGGTTTTAGCAAGTTACGGTTATAGCGAAATTCGCTTGCCAGCCGTTGAAAAAACCGAACTTTTTAAACGTTCTATCGGCGAAGTGACCGACATCGTTGAAAAAGAAATGTACACCTTTGAAGACCGCAATGGCGATTCATTGACGTTGCGTCCTGAAGGCACAGCAGGTTGTTTGCGTGCGTGTTTAGAACACGGTTTGCTTCACAATCAAGTGCATCGTTTGTGGTATTACGGCGCAATGTATCGTCACGAACGCCCACAAAAAGGACGTTATCGCCAATTTTATCAACTCGGCGTGGAAACTTATGGCATGGCGAGTGCCGATATTGATGCCGAATTATTATTGCTAACTGACCGACTTTGGAAACGTTTAGGGATTCGTGAAAAAGTGCGTTTGCAATTAAATTCACTTGGCACAATTGCCGAACGTTTGGTTTATCGAGATGCGTTGGTTGCTTACTTTGAACAACATTTAGACGTTTTAGACGAAGACAGTTTGCGCCGTTTAAAAACCAATCCGCTCCGAATTTTAGACACCAAAAATCCTGCAATGGCAGAAGTCGTCAAAAATGCGCCTGAATTGATGGCGTATTTAGGCGACGATTCAAAACAACATTT
>CAIVBX010000100.1 GCA_903904275.1 uncultured Pseudomonadota bacterium | reverse complement strand
TAGGCGATGAAATCGCATTAAAAAAATTAAAGTCGCATTGGCATTCAAATTGGAAAAAGACGGCAATACAATTACAACAAGGTTTTGCATGGCGAATTCAAGCGACAGCAGAACATTTTGCACAACACGCAAATGATTTATTGAATTCAACAACACCGATTTCATTTTGGGATGATTTTGCTCAAACATATTTTGACGATGCACTAAATTTGTTAATCATTGATGCTCAAAATTTGCATCTGCCTAACGTGCCACTTGAAATGCAGTTTTTAAAATTTCGCGAAAAAGTTCAAACACAATTTCATTCGCAAATCGAACTTCAAACTCGTCAAGCCTTGGCGCAACGTGGAAATGTTGTGCAACGTGTTTTGTTGAAATTTGTCGCAGTTGCTGAAATTATTTTACCGCTTACGGCAATGAGTTGGGTCGGTTTTCAAGTATTTAACGGTTATCACGAAAGTAATCAAACGCACGACCATTATTTGAATGTAGATTTTGCTATTCACAGCACGTTGGTTTGTAGTTTGTCGTGGCTAATACCGTTTTTCATTCTAAAAAAATGTCAGCCATCTTTAGAAAAATGTGCGTTGCGCGGATTGAATAAAGGGATTTCGCAAGGGTTAGAAAATTTGAATCACGAAGTGAGTGAAGCGATAGAGCAATTTAAAAATCAACATGAAACGCAGTTACAAAATTTAAATGCGTTGCTCATTTTGTGTG
The DNA here is from genome assembly GCA_903904275.1 of uncultured Pseudomonadota bacterium. Classification (GTDB taxonomy): domain Bacteria; phylum Pseudomonadota; class Gammaproteobacteria; order Methylococcales; family Methylomonadaceae; genus UBA10906. The sequence goes on along the minus strand of CAIVBX010000100.1, from coordinate 3,733 downwards.
AATCAATAACAAAAACGCCTGTCGAAATTGATAAAAATAGCGATTTAGGACGAATGATAACAACAAAATGACGCACCATTAAAAAAGGGTTCAACGTAAAAATACGTCGAACCCTTTTGATATTTATTGATTAAAGAATCAATAATTATTTTGCAGTAGGCGCAGCTTCTGTTTTTGCAGGTTCAGTTGCTGGTGCGGCTTCAGTTTTCGCTGGTTCAGCGGCAGTAGGTTGTACAGATTCAACTGTTGCAGGTGCTTCTGCTGCGGGGACAGCCGCTGGTTTTTCTTCTGTTAATGGAATTAACACTTCAACTTTCGCCGCTTTACGCAAGCCTTCAATCATGCCTTGAACTTTTTGACGTTGTAAGAATGGCATCAATTGATCTTTCACAGCATCTAAAGGTGGTGGGGTTGGTGTGCGTGAATCTTCACGCAAAATAACGTGATAACCGAATTGCGTTTGAACAGGTGCTTTGGTGTATTTTCCATTTTCTAATGCAGCAACCGCTTCTGAAAAAGGTGCAACCATTTGAGCTGCTAAGAACCAACCTAAATCACCGCCGTTTTGTGCTTCTTTACCGTCTAACGAATGTTTATTCGCTAATTTTTGGAAATCGCCGCCTTTGTCTAATTCAGCAATAATTTTTTGTGCTTCGGCTTCGGTTTTCACCAAAATATGACGCGCTTTAAATTCTAAGCCTTTTTCAGCAGCGACTTTGTTGTCGTATTCTTTTTTAACTTCTTCTTCCGTGACAGGATTTGCTGCGATGAAGTTTTGTAAATCACTTTGTGATAACAATGCTTTTTTTGCATCGTTTAAATGTGCGATAAATTCAGGTGCTTGATCCAATTTTTTCGCTGTTGCATCTTGAATTAACAACTCACGTTGAACTAATTCTTCAACCAATTTTTCTTTAGGAAAAGATTGACCATGACTGCGGACAGAAATTTCTTTTTCTAATTCTTCCAAGGCAGATTTTGGAATAAATTGACCATTTACCGATGCAATAGCATCTGCTTTATTGACAACAGGTACAGCAGGTGTAGCGGAGGTAGTTGTTGCATTGTTTGCAGGTTTGTCACAACCAGCAAGAGCTAAACCTGCAATAAGTAACGGGAGTAATTTAAGTTTCATTTTATTTTGTTCCTTTGTTTTCTTCAGTGGGAGTTAAAGCATTGATGCCTAAAGCATGAATATCGTTTTTCATCATATCGCCCAACGCGGCATAAATCAGTTGATGACGTTGAACGAGGGTTTTCTTTTCAAAATCGGTACTCACAATTGTGACGTTGTAATGTCCGCCACCTTGTCTTGCACCAACGTGACCTGCATGTGCAGCACTGTTATCGATAATTTCTAACAACGTGGGTTTTAATGCAACGGTTAGATTGTGACGAATTAAATCTATAATTTCTTTCATGAGGGAAAAACTTGTTTGAAAGGTTTAACAACAACGCGAGCATAAACGCCTGCGTCAAGATAAGGGTCGGCATTTGCCCATAATGTGGCTTCGTCAAGTGACGCAAATTCAGCAACAACTAAACTACCTGTGAAACCTGCTTCGGCTGGATTTTCAGAATCAATTGCAGGATGTGGTCCTGCTAAAATTAAACGTCCAGCATCTTGTAACGCTTGTAATCGAGCTAAATGTGCAGGGCGTACCGAAAGACGTTTGGACAAACTGTCAGCAACATCGTCGCTAATAATGGCATAAAGCATTTTTTAAGACTCGCTGTCTGGAATGTATTTGTAGATAAAAATCATTTGTAAAACAACAAAAACTGCCATCAACGCAGGTACGACAAACGTTTTAAATGTTACCCAATCGTCGGTATTGTAATTAAACATGACATACACATTCAAACAACCTACGCCAATAAAAAAAACAGCCCAGCATAAATTCAAGATTTTCCACGTCTTAGCAGGCAATTCCATTTGAGCAGACATCATGCGTTCAATGAATGTTTTTTTACCAATGAATTGGCTACCTAAAAAGGCAACACCAAATAACCATTCGATAATTGACAATTTCCATTTTACAAATTGTTCATCATGTAAAATCAAGGTTAATCCGCCCATGACAACGACTAAAATCAGCGTAATCCATTGCATTGTTTCAACTTTTCGGAATTTAAACCACGAAAAAGCCACTTGTAAAATCGTCGCTACAATGACAACGGCTGTAGCAACGTAAATATCGTAAAGTTTGAATGCAATGAAAAAAAGTAAAATTGGGAAAAATTCAATGAATTGTTTAATCATGAAATCGCACGGTAATTGAAGGGAAAGTGTAAATAGTTTTTAAAGAAAAACCTAAACTCGGTGTTATTGTAAAATCTTTGCTGTGCAATGTATAGAATGCCATTTTTAGACTAGACTAATCACTTCAAATTTAGAAAATAAATATCATGAAAAATCTCGATTTTTACGCTGTTTTTGGTTCACCCATTCAACACAGCAAATCCCCTCGTATTCACACATTATTTGCAGAACAAACGAATCAATCGTTGGAGTATTTTGCTCAAGAAGTGAAAGCGGAAAATTTTGTTACAGCAACAACAGTGTTTTTCAAACAAGGTGGCAGAGGCTTAAATTGCACTGTGCCACTTAAAGAATTAGCCTGGCAATTTGCGGACAAAAAAACAGCGCGAGCTGAATCTGCGAAAGCGGTAAATACCTTAATCAAACAAGAAGATGGCTCAATTTTAGGTGACAATACGGATGGCGTTGGTTTGGTGAATGATTTAACGTTAAATCATGGTATTGAATTAAATAACAAACGTATTTTAATTTTAGGGGCCGGGGGTGCAACGCGCGGCATTTTATTGCCATTACTTGAACAACGTCCTGATTATTTAATTGTGGCTAATCGAACAATTGAAAAAGTACTTACGCTTGCACTCGAATTTCATCATAGTTTTGAAAGTAGTAGTTTTGAAGCCTTAGAAGATGAGCAATTTGATGTGATTTTAAATGCAACATCGGCTAGTTTGACTAATGAATTACCACCATTACCTAAAAATTTATTAGCAAAAAATGGTATTTGTTATGATTTAGCTTACAGTAATCAACCGACAGCTTTTGTGCGTTGGGGGAATTCGCAAAATGCGAGTAAAAGCTTAGACGGTTTAGGAATGCTTGTTGAGCAAGCTGCTGAAGCCTTTATGTTATGGAGAGGTATCAGACCAAACTCAAAAATGGTTATTGATTTGTTAAATTTGGAAAGAAATGCGTGATTTAGTATGTAAGTGGCTTAGAGTAAGGGGGCGAACTCTCGGGAGTTAAAGCCTATACTTCCTTAGCCACGCCACGCCACGACATTGCGTGGCTTCGTGCGCTTTATCGAAAGGTGTATTGAATTTGATTTCAAGCGGTTCTGTCATGACTAAACTACTATTCAGACGCATTTACAAATCCCAATAATTGCGCTAAAAACGCCGTTTATGCCAATAATTTAGCAAAACGCCTAGCAAATGCTAAGTTTTGCTCTAAATCTTCAATTGAATTATTTGCGCTAAAAACTGCATTGCGAATGTCATCGCTCGACAACGGCGCGTGGATATTTTCAACGCTTGCGGTAACCAAATTTGCAATTACCATTTATGCAGGTGTAAATTTTGACAGCTCATTCGATGCTGAAAAGTTAGCTGGTTTATTTTCATCCATGGGTGAATTTTTATCAGGTGTCGAATTGGCTGGGATTTCAAAATCGCCATCTTCGTAATCGTAAAC
>CAIVBX010000099.1 GCA_903904275.1 uncultured Pseudomonadota bacterium | reverse complement strand
CAAGGCGTTTCAAGGCATAACGCATTCCTGAATTGCTCACAAAAAAACGCTCGGCTCGTTCATAAATAAAGCTATCTGGATTCAGTTCAACCTCTTTTTTTAACGCATCCATGTCAATTTTTTGTACGGGTTTATTACGTTTGAATATCGAGTCTGAATTGTTTTTCCAACGTGAAATACTCACTTTCTCTACTGCGAAACGTTTTGCGCCTTTATTGTTAGTCCTTCTTTTTCCATGATCGAAAGAAGTTTTTTTCTAAATTGAGCTGGGTATGCCATACGGAATTCCAAATACTATTGATATAGCTACATTATCACTCTAAATTATGATGCGTTAGCTATATCAAATAGTCTAATTTTTACTCGTCTTATTTGATTAAAGTTGGCAGGTTGCTCATTTTTTTTCAGCAGATAACGTAAAAACAATGCGATGGATATTTTCAGGAACTTGCAATGATTTAACGAAAAACGTGCGTTTATTGCGTTGATTATTGGGTGACAAATTCAAGGTTAATGAGCCGCACTCACTTTCAGGCTGATTATAAAAAATAAAACAAGAATCGCCTAGAACTTGCCCGAATTCGTTTAGCAAGAAGGCACTGACATCAATATCAATCCGAACATCATAAACGCTAAAATTTCGACTTATTCCTGTATCTGCAAGTGAGGCATTTCCACCTTTGATAAGTTCCATGACTTATTAACCTACATTGATTCCATATTGACGTGCCAATGCGGCTAAACCACCTTCATAACCTTGTCCAACAGCTTTGAATTTCCATTCTCCATTGTGACGATAGACTTCGCCAAAAATCATGGCGGTTTCAATCGATGCGTCCTCGCTTAAATCGTAGCGAGTGACTTCAACCCCTGTGTCTTTATTTACAACACGAATCACTGCATTTGAAACCTGCCCGAAGTTTTGTCTACGCTCTTGTGCTTGGTGAATAGTTACCGCAAAAACAATGCGTTGCACATCGTAAGGAATCATATCGAGCTTTAAAATTAACGACTCATCATCACCACTACCAGCCCCTGTTAAATTGTCACCAGTATGTTCGATTGAGCCACATCTTGAGTATCGTTGGTTGTAAAAAATAAAATCCAAATCTGAACGGACTTTGCCGTCTTCTTTCAATAAAAATGCACTTGCGTCTAAATCAAAATCCTGACCGTCAGTGGGTCGAGCGTCCCAACCTAAACCAATAATGACGTTTTTTAATGTGGGGTCTGTTTTTGAAAGGCTGATATTTCCGCCTTTGGTTAATGAAATTGCCATTGTTTTCACCTTTATTAGTTCGATTTAAAGCGTTTGATTCTAAACGACAGGCGGATTTAGGCAAAATTATTGCGTGAGTTTTGCGCGTAGGCGTGGTGTTGTCAAAGGTGGGAATGAAAAAAGGAAATGGGTTAGGCTGCCTTTTTATCGTTATGTATTATTCAATTTCAGTAATTATCAAAACAACTTTATTTCGTCCTGTGTTCTTCGCTTCATAAAGCCCTCGGTCTGCACGCTCAATCAATTCAATAACAGAATCATCACTACAATACTGAGTAACACCAACACTGATAGTTTTGCGATTAACAACAGGAAATTTTGCAGATTCAACAGTCTTTCTAATTTTTTCGGCGAGTTCAAAAGCCTGTTGAGCATTTGTTTGAGGCAAAATAATTAAGAATTCTTCCCCACCCCAACGTCCCAGAATGTCTGAATTACGAATGTTTTCTTTTAAAATTTGCGCCATAAAAATCAATACCGCATCGCCTGTATTATGACCGTGAACGTCATTCACTTGTTTAAAATGGTCAATATCAATCAAAATTACTGAGAAATCGGAACGGTAACGAGTTGAATAATTGATTTCATGGTTAAGCACGCTATCTAATTTCACCCGATTATAAATCTGCGTTAATTTATCGGTAATCGAAAGCAATTCTAATTCAGAATTCACTTGTTCTAATTCAGATGTGACGATGTTAATAAAGTGCATCAAATGGGAAATAACGCGAATGTGTTTATTCACATAAGGGTCATCGACTTGTGAAATTTGAACATCAGCCCATTGTTTTTTAGGATAAGTTGTTCTTCTAGCGTGTTGACCTTCACGCATTCCAACAGCAACCATCGCAGAATTCAGTAAATGTAGATTGTTATTCTGTCCAAAGAATTCACCGTAAGTATAGAATCCAACCGTTGGTGCAATTTCTTGAAATGGCAATGTTTCTAATTCAACTTCTTCTTGCATTAAGAAACGACGACAACCACAAGTATAAAGAAAAACCGCATCAGGCATGAAAGCACGCATAATGGCTTGAATTTCTTTTGCATCGTGAATAATGGTCGTGGGGTTTCCATAACCTACTTTAAATTTTTCCCCCGTACGAACATCCGCAACAAATTGAAGAGAACCATCTTCTTCAACAGAAATAGGAACACGCGCTAATTTTTGCCCATCGCGTTCAATTAAAAAGGGAAACGCTAAAACATCAAGGTCAAAATTCACATCATTGCTGATATTTAGGTAACGATGATAAACATTAAACGCCGATTCACCATCCACAGTTTTAACAAATTTTCCGTCAGCTTCCGTAATTGTCATTTCTTTGCTTAATGGAAGCCAGCCAAGGTAACTATAAATATCAATATGTAATTCATTTCCTAAGAACACAACAGCGACAGCACCTTTATTTAATAATTGTGTTCCCAATAAAATCAATGAATTGTGCATTGCGCCATAATCAGCCGCACCACCGCCAAATACAGGATAATTTCCAATTCTCCTTACAAGACCATTCAATAAATCTGTTACGTTAATGCTAATTGGTGTTGCTAACAACAACACTCCAGCAATATCAGAACCTGACGCGCTAATTGCTTTGCCTAATATATTACCAACAATTTCTTCATCATTTTCATGGCATTCTGCAAGTAAGGGAACTAACGTTGTAAATTCAAAAAAAGAAAATGAAACCACCGTGGATTTCACAAATGTGCGCCCATCGATAATTTCACCGACAGTTGTTGAACCAACTAAAACAGCAGTTGGTAAATTATCAGTGATAATTTCTGAAATACATTTAATCCACGCAGGAACGGTTTGTGCGGAAAATATCTGTACTAAAATAGATTTTGCTTTGGCAACTTCGGTAATAATTTCTTTTGATGCTAAAAACTCTGCTAATCCACTAGGATTTTCAACAAGATATGTATAGTGTTTCATAATTTGAAAATAAGAAAAGTTGTTAGAAATGTTGCACAAATAATGACACTTTTGTTGCGAATTTTTCCCTTATACTCGTTTAAATATTTTGTATCAACCACATCAAAATTGGGTTATAAAAAATAGCGGATGATTTGGCAATGTTGCAATCAAACGCCTTAACCATTGAGGTGGTTTATGTCTGATTTTAAAAATGCGTGTGGACATATTTACGACGAAGCACAAGACGACCCAGATAGTGGAATCCAAGCTGGTACACGTTGGGGGGATGTTCCTGCTGATTGGGAGTTTCCAGTTTGTCACGCACCAAAGAATGAATTCAAGTTGGTTGTCTGAATCTTAATAAATGATCTAATTATTCAAATCAGGGATGTGATATCACATTACTGCTACGCTAATTACACGGCTAGAATCTTCATTTGAACGAAATTCATAGTTACGCCATGTTTCATCTTTTTCTGACATTTTCCTAAAAAATTTTTCATGCTTAGATACACATTCACGAATCTTTTCTATTACCGCAAAAAAATCTTTATTTTCAACAAATAAAATAATTGCTGCCTTTATATCACACCAGCCAAAATATAGCTAACTAATCATAATTTGGAGAGATAATACCGTAATTTTAATAGTAATTTAAATTCCGCAGGCATGCTAAATTTAGAAAAAACTTCTTTCAATCATGGCAAAAAAGGACTAACAATAGAAGAAGGCGCAAAACGTTTCGCAGTAGGGAAAGTGAGTATTTCACGTTGGAAAAACAATCCAGACCCGACATTCAAACGTAAAATTGATATGGATGCGTTAAAAAAAGAGGTTGAACTGAATCCAGATAGCTTTATTTATGAACGAGCCGAGCGTTTTTT
>CAIVBX010000098.1 GCA_903904275.1 uncultured Pseudomonadota bacterium | reverse complement strand
TTATTTTTAAAGTTTGAAATCCGAAATCCGAAATCTGAGCATGTGGCAAGGTACGCAGACACACGCGCAAGATTTCAGCGAATATCTTCTATTTTTATTAGTTTTCCGCCTTTGTAAGTTTTGCGCTTTCCGTTAATGACAATTGTATTTATTGCGGGGGCTTTTGTGATTTCTTTTATATCTTTTCCCGCATTGCCAAAAATTCCAATCATTCCGCCTTTTAATCCATCATAAAAACTTCTTCCCATTGACTCGCCCATTCGTTGAGAGTCTGATTTTTCTTCGGCGTTTGCATTTGTGAACATTGCACCAATGCACACTAAAACGATTAACTTTTTCATCATGCCTCCATCAACTCATGATTTTGCGTTGTTATCATTATTCGATAGATTGCTTTTTTTTTAGTGTCTAACAGATTTAAAAGCGTTGCTTTTATGTCTGAATCTTTTCTAATAAGTTGGATTATTTCTTGTTCCGTTGTGCTGATTGTTTTTTCTTCTTCTTCGCCTTTTATTAAGTAACTTATTGATACATCAAAAAATTCACTTAATTTCTCAATATCTTTTATTGACAAATCGGCTTCATTGTTTTCAATCATTGACATTGTTCTTTGTGATACGTTAATGATTTTTCTTAAATCTTCTTGGTTCAATTTTTTTTTTTTTCTTAAATTTTTAATTCTTTCGCCTATTGTTTTCATTTTTTAATCCTTCTTTTTTTGGTAATTTTTTGCTGATTTGTTATTTTTATGATATTTTTTACAAAAATTTGTGAAGTAATTACTTCACATTGTTAATTTACATAAAAAGGTGGTTTATGTCGTTATCTGTTTTAGATCGTTTAATTCAATCTGGTCATTCTGTTGTTGATATTTCTCAACGATTTAATGTTTCTCCACGTTCTGTTTATTATTCGATAAGTTGTCATCCGACGGGTTCGCGCAAAATTCGACTTTTTGTTTCTTCTCTACTTTCTACTCCTCCATCTTTACTTTTTTCTGATTTACCTGTCGATGTTAAATTGGTTGATGATTCGCTTTTTATGAGTTCTTTGGTTGCATCTTATAAAGATGGTTCTAAGTATGAAAATTAAAAATAACTCTATTCCAGTTCCTTTAATTACAGCTAATCGTAATGGTTCTAAAGTTGATTGTTTGTTACTTCCTTTTTTTTCATTTCCTGTTCTTTCTCATGTAGATAAAAAGCAGATTCGTTTTTATTGTTTTACTAATACGGGTTCTAAAAAGAAGCCTGGATTTAAAGAAGGCGAGCTTATTTCTTTTGGTAATGAAGATTTTGACGCTCTTTTTGATTTTTTTGAGTTTTTTCTTGATTATTCATCTTCTGATCAAGAGAAGCTTATTCAAGTTTTCGCTATTGAAGTTCCAGTTTCTTTTGTAGATACGTCCGTTTTTTCAGGATTTTTTGCATGATGAAAATCTCTCTTGTTAAGCCTTGCGAAATTTCAGGCAACTTTTAAAAATCAATAACTTATGGATGCCATAAATTCGGATTTTCGAGCAGAAGCACGCGCGGCTAAGGAATGGCTTAAAAATACGTCTGTTCCTAAGTCTGAACCTGTGGCTCATGTTCATAGTGATTCGTGTGGATGTTCGGATTTAACACGTTATCTTGCGCCGTATGTTATTCAAAATGGTAAAAATGCAGGTCAAATAATAGTTCCAACTATAAAAGATGCTCTTGACCGCATAGATTTAGATGCCAAATTGAAAAAGCGGCAAGAACGGAAAGAAAGTCTTAAAAATCCTAAAAAATTTAATACTAATTTTGCCATTCTTGATGTTTTGCGTAGTCAGAAAAAACCTTTTTCGCCTGCCGATTTGGTTCTTGATTCTAAGAAGTATGTTGATGTTGGTAAGGGGCGTTATTCTTGGAAGTATTTTTATCATGATGCTAAAACGGGCGAATCTTTTACTTTTGTCACTAAAGGAAAAAAGAAAGTTCGTGAGCGTTCTAAGCATGAGATTTTGACTGAGCGTTTTTCTTTACAGCGAACGATGTCTAAAGTTGTTCCTGAATTTCGTGTTTCTAAGTGTCTTTATACTTGTAGAGATTCAAAAAAACATTTGTCTGTTTATATCAGTTCTAAGCATGGTACGGTTTCTGTGTCTAATTTACAAACGTGTGGTAGCGTTTGGCATTGTCCAGTTTGCGCTGCAAAGATTACAGAAAAACGCAGGTTAGAAGTTCAAAAAGCGATTGTGGATCATCAAGCGGCTGGCGGTTCTGTGAGTTTTGTCACTCGTACTGTTCCTCATTATAAAAGTGATTCTTTGATTTTGCTCCGCGATCGTTTTCGCAAAGCTGACTCCATTTATCGTGCTAATGGTTCTTACAAAATCATTGTTAAGGACAAAAAATGTAAGGGCGCGTCGATTAAGGTTTTTGAGTTGACTGTGAGTGAGGCTAATGGTTGGCATCTTCATGTCCATGAATTGTATTTTCATGAATCCGATGCTTTTCGGGGCGTTGCGGTTTCTTTAAATCCGGATTATCAAGAATTTTTGCGTTCTTTTGAGGACGGTCTTTATAAGCATTGGCGTACTGCTGCTTTGAAAGCTGGCTTTTATGAACCAAGTCGGGCGCATGGGTTGCAGGTTCAGAATGGTGATTTTGCGGCTGAGTATTTTGCAAAGTATGGGGTTGAACCCCAAAGCGGTTGGGGTATTGATTCCGAATTGACTAAAGCACACATAAAAAAAGCTAAAAAGGGTTTTTCGCCTTTTGATTTGTTGAAGTTGTACCACGACACAAAACACCCTGATTTAATTCCGATTCTTCAAGAGTACGCACATGCAATGCAGCGACAACAGCAGCTTATTTGGTCGCGTGGTCTTAAAAAGCGTTTTGGTATTACTGACAAAACGGATGAAGAACTTGTTGAGGAATTGGATGATGTGGCTGTTGAAGTGGCTAAAATTTCTCCAGCGCAATGGAAATTTATTGTTAAAAATGGACATCAAGTTTCTTTTTTCTTGAGTGAAGAAAGTTTTTATAACTTGATGTCTTATTTAGCTACTGAGTCTGATTATCCTGCGTTTTCTCTTTTTCAAGATTCTGCTTAATGCAGGATAGTTTTGCCCTAGTTACGGGGCTTTGTTT
>CAIVBX010000097.1 GCA_903904275.1 uncultured Pseudomonadota bacterium | reverse complement strand
TTTAATAACCCTTTGTCATCATTGGATAAATTACTTTTCTTGAGAACAAACGTCAGTCCTAAAATCGCATTCATTGGTGTGCGAATTTCATGACTCATATTTGATAAAAAGTTCGCTTTTGCCAAACTTGCCGCTTCAGCGAGTTCAGACCGTTCAAGCAATGAATACGTTAATTTTTCAATTTGATAACGTGACTTTGCTGACCAGATTGAAATCCAAATTGATAATATCGTCATGAAAAAAATGGGCAAAATTAACTCATTCACAAATTTATCTAATTCGGCTTGAATTTCTTCTCTATCTGTATAAATAACGCAAATCCAACGTTCTTGATTTTCAACAGGCAAATTAAAATCGGCGAAATACTTATTGATTTCCGTTTGCGGATAAACGGATTCCCATGTCCAAACATCACCACGAAATCGGATTCTACCGTTTGATGCTGAAGAAATATCTTGCCACATTTCAGGCTCAGTATAAGCAAGGGTATCCATGGGTTTATTCAGCGCAAAACCCCATTTTTTAGACGCATCTTGCAAATGCAAAAAATAACCTTGATTGTTTAATAACAAAAATTTTTCGTAACGATTTCCAACCGATGCAATCACATCAAAAAGAAAATCCTCAGCACTAAAATTTAAAATTAAAATCCCTTGCCGCTGATTTTTTGAATCAAACAACGCCATCGCAACCCGAAAAGTGGCAATATAAGGAACTTCGATTTTTCCATTTTCAATATTCAAATCCATTGACGAAATATAAATTTCATTGTCAGATAAATTTTTAGTTTCTTTCACATAATATCTATTTGATTTATCTTGTAAATTTTCATCTGGCAAGATGATTCCTTTTCCATTTTTCATATCAATACGCACTTTTTCTTTGCCCGAATTGTCAATCCAACGAACTTGTAAAAGGTGGCTGCTTGTTTCAGCAAAATTCAAAAATCGATTCTTTAACGCTTTTAAATTTTCTGACGTTGGTGAATCCATGGATTTGGTCAAAACAGTCGCATTTTTCAAAACAGTGACTTCAAATGCAGCAGATTTTAATTGTTTTTTTAGAATTAAAACGGCAGATTCAATGGCTTCGTGATCTCGATTTTTGAAATCAGATTCAATGTGATTATTTTCAATTTCAAAAATAACGTAAGCAGAAAGCCCAATCGTAATTAACAATGGCAAAAGTGTTAGGAAAAACGCTTTAATAGGTGAACCAATCGTTATTTTTGTGGATAGGTTTAATTGCACATGATTTTTTTCGCGATTACGGTGCATCGTTTCAATTGAAAAGGAAACAACTACGCCATCAAATAGGAAAAATAAATTTCCAATTAAGCTACGCTGAAAAACGTCTGCTGAAAATGAATAAAATGGTGGTGTGAAAACGTATGTACCAAGCACAATACCAAGTAATGTGGCAAATAATCCTGCTCTGTATCCACCAATAATTGCACAGAGTGTGACAGTTGGAAAAAATGTTATGTATTGCAATCCTGCGTCAAGGGGAAAAAGCGTTAAACGAAGCAAAAGCGCGAAACCTGTTATCAGTAACGTGATTAAATAAATCGAAAAGCCTTCTTGTTTTTTTTCAAACAAGCGGCTAATTAAATTTATCAATTTCGTTTTTAAATTCATTAAAATGTTTCCCATTCAGACGTAACGTTAGCAAATACCCTAAAATAACAACCATCTTGTCGCAACGTTTTGATTAACCTTTTTAAATCGTTTTTTGTGACCATCGAATCTATTTCGGAAACAAGGTATTCAACGTTAATTGATTGTACAGACATAACAATTTCCTAAATTTTTAATGTTTTGAAAACAGAAGAATTTTACACTGCAAATTCTGAGGATTCTATTTTTGTATCCAATTGAAAATGATAAAGTAATAGCGTTTTTTGTAAATCGGACTTAAAGCCAAAAATATGTCAGATAAACTGAAATTTCTTGTAAGATTTTCCCTACATATTTCAAGATTATTACTTTTAAATTCTTATAAAATCGAATGATTAACAATACAGAAAACCAATTGCAGTTAATGCGGCTTGCTTTGAATTCATGCAGTAATGGCGTAATTATTACAGAATTAGCCAATACCGATTACGCCATT
>CAIVBX010000096.1 GCA_903904275.1 uncultured Pseudomonadota bacterium | reverse complement strand
CGTGCGTCCGTCAACTTTTACGGCTGAACCGCCGCCAACGTGAGGAACACAACCCGCTGGTAATTTTTTGATAATTTTGCGTTCTTGCAAATCAATCGCTGCAACAATGCTGTCGTCATAAGACGCAATCATTAAATTTTTGCCGCCATGTGTTAAAAACGCATCGTGCAAATGACGACCCACATTTGTAATTCGAGTAACAGGGAAATCGTCTTTTAAATCAACCACCCAAACTTGCCCTGCATTTTCAAGTGCAATTGCAAAAACATCCGCAAACGGCGTTCCGATAACCATACCAGAATCTGAACTGACTTGTTTTCCATCTGGGTCGATGCCTTCGAGTTCAAATGTTTTCAATGGTTCAAGCGTATCGGCATTTAAAATCACAGCGTTATGTGGCACAAACGAACCCGCCATAATGTATTTGCCATCGCGTGACACACCAATTCCAGGACCATTCAAACCTGTTTTAATGCTACGAACCGCTTGCATGGTGTACAAATCGACTTTGAAAATTTCAGCGGTATCCGTTTTAACGTAAGCCCAACGCGGATTTGCAGGATTAAATTCAATAATATGTGCCGCTGTTCCCGTTGCAACTTCGCCAATTTGTTGATGTGTTACGCTGTTAATGAAAACCGCTTTTGAACCTTCACCACGTCCATATTTACCACGCGCCGCCACACCGATAATGTTGTCCATGCTATCAATGCTATAAGTCGGTTTATCAGGCAACGATTTTTCGTCTTTCAACACTTTCAACGATTTTTTCATGTCGTCGATTGTCCACGCAGGATTGGGTTGTTTTGGTGTGGTTTGTAAATGTTTCACTAAACTGCGAATTTCATCGTCGTTTAATTTGCCGAAAAACGGAGGCATCAACGTATCAAAACTGCCCGTCATAATTAAACTGCGTAATGCGGTTGGACTGCGACCTTTTAAGGTTTCAGAATTCAAGGCAGGCGCGAGATAGCCGCCGAAATCTGCACCGTGACAACTCGCGCAATTTTCTTGATAAAGCTGATTCATTTTGTGACTGTCATCAGCGGCATTTACGCTAAACGATAGCGCGGTTAAAACGGCTGTTGTTAGGATTTTTTTTGTTATTTTCATGAGTGTTTTCCCTCCGAATGATAGTGAATCAATAGTATAGCGTGTTTTTAATTGAATCTTTCAATCAATAGCGATTCGATATTTTTATTGACAATAAAAGAGCCTTTTTATAGTATCGATTCGCCATTATTAAGTGGTATTTCAAAAACAAAAATAATAATGAAAGGATATTGAAAATGCGTGAGCAAGAAATTGAAGAACATGACACTTTTTGGCTTTATGTCGGCGGACTTGTGTTGGCAATTGTCGCCACAATTGTGATTGTGAAACACAGTGAAGATGAAAAATTTTCCCTGATTAAACAGCAACTTGATGAAGAAGTTGCATTGATGAACATTCGTGTTTTGAATTAGGACAATGTCATGAAATTAAAAATAGGATTGATATTAAGTTTAGTTTTTACG
>CAIVBX010000095.1 GCA_903904275.1 uncultured Pseudomonadota bacterium | reverse complement strand
TCACCATTCCAACACATTCCACATATTTACATCTGCGCCACGATCAAGTTCATTGGTACGAACATCCATTTTTCCGTCGCCATCTGTATCGCGTAAATAATACGGCAAACCTACGTCTGGTATGACTTTCACCATATATAATTTGCCATTTCGACGGTATTCTTGAATGGTTTTTTTGCCCTTTCTCACAATCGTAATATCAGGTTCTAAATTTTCACCACTTTTTACTTGTTTTGGTGGTTCAGGCACATCTGGCACATTTTCTAAACGGGGTGGCGCGTCATCTACTGCATTTGCAATGAGTGGCAAAAATAACAAACTGACTAAAATTAAACGACGCATAATTTTTCTCTTTTAAAAGTTAAACGAATCAGATTTATTAAACAAATGCGCCATTTTTACCGCTTTCGTTTTTAAATAATCAACATTGTCTTGATTAGCTGCAATTTCCAGCGGTAATCGTGCAACCACGTTAATTCCCAAGGTTTTTAACGCTTCAATTTTGGCAGGATTATTTGTCAATAATGCCACGGAGCGAATGTTTAAATCGTTTAAAATCGCGGCAGCAACATCGTATTCACGTTCGTCAGCTAAATGACCTAATGCCAAATTCGCATCCACCGTATCAAGTCCATTGTCTTGTAAATTATAGGCTTGCAACTTATGAAATAAGCCAATACCTCGTCCTTCTTGACGTAAATACAACACCACACCGCAGCCCGATTTTTCAACAAATTGCATTGCACTTGTTAATTGCTCGCCACAATCACAACGCCGTGAACCAAAAACATCACCCGTTAGACACTCTGAATGAACGCGAACAGGCACATTTTCTTGTTCCGCCACATCGCCTTTAACTAACGCTAAATGCTCTTTTTCATCTTGATTCGTTCGATAATAATGCAACACGAAATCCCCGTTTTGCGTTGGCAAGCGTGTTGTTAAAGTAGTTGTTAATTCTAAATTCACGTTTTTAAGTTACCTAAAAATAATGTCTCTTTGTTGTGAGCTATTTTAGCCTAAAAGCAACGGCATTAAAGTTTTCAATGATGATTGACGTGTCTTTTTAACTTATCGCGTAAAATGTTTGAATAGTTTTTAAATTTAACCTATTCGATAAATTACACATCCATGTTAAGAATCACTGAACTTAAACTGCCATTGAATCATACCGAAAGCGATTTACTTGCGGCATTGTTAGAAAAACTCCAAATTTCACTTTCAGATTTAACGCATTTTCATATTTTTAGACAACATCATGACGCACGAAAAAAATCTGACATTAAAATGGTTTATACCATTGATGTTGAAGTGAAAAATGAAGCAGAACTTTTAAAAAAATTTGCTGATGATAGTCATATCAATCAAACACCTGACACAGAATATCGTTTAATCACGCACGCAAAATCGGATAATAAAATTCGCCCGATTATTATTGGTGCAGGACCTTGTGGATTGTTGGCGACATTGATTTTGGCGCAAATGGGTTTTAAACCCATCATGTTAGAACGTGGAAAATCGGTTCGAGAACGCACCAAAGACACGTTTGGACTTTGGCGCAAACGTGAATTTAATCCCGAATCGAACGTCCAATTTGGTGAAGGTGGCGCGGGAACATTTTCTGATGGCAAACTTTACACCCAAATCAAAGACCCAAATCATTACGGACGAAAAGTGTTACAAGAATTTGTCAAAGCAGGCGCACCGCCTGAAATTCTTTATTTAGGCAAACCACACATTGGTACATTCCGTTTAGTTTCGATGGTTGAAGAAATACGCGCCACGATTGAATCGTTAGGTGGCGAAATTCGTTTTGAAAGTCGTGTTGATGAATTACTTATTGAAAACCATCATGTTCAAGGTGTGCGTTTAGCAAATAATGAAATTTTAGAAAGTTCGCACGTTGTGTTAGCGGTCGGTCACAGCGCACGCGACACATTTTCGATGTTAAATAAAATCGGCGTTTATATGGAAGCAAAACCATTTTCGATGGGTTTACGGATTGAACATCCACAATCGTTAATTGACCAATGCCGTTTTGGCTCAAATGCAGGACATGAAAAATTGGGCGCGGCAGATTATAAATTGGTTCATCACTGTAAAAATGGACGTTCGGTTTATAGTTTTTGTATGTGTCCTGGTGGAACGGTGGTTGCGGCTACGTCAGAAGAAGGTCATGTTGTCACAAACGGAATGAGCCAGTATTCACGCAACGAACGCAATGCGAATAGCGCAATTGTTGTCAGCATTACGCCTGAAATTGATTATCCGCAACACGTTTTAGCGGGTGTTGATTTGCAACGACATTGGGAAAAACAGGCATTTTTACTCGGTGGTGAAAATTATTCAGCTCCCGCGCAATTAGTAGGCGATTTTTTAGCGGGAAAATCTTCTGAAAAATTTGGAACCGTGCAACCGTCTTACACGCCGTCAGTAAAACTAACCGATTTGCGCTCTGCTCTACCCGATTATGCGATTACAGCCATTCAAGAAGCCTTACCTGCGTTTGATAAAAAAATAAGAGGTTTTGCGATGCACGACGCGCTGTTAACTGGTGTTGAAACACGCACATCGTCACCGATTCGCATTAAACGCGGTGAAAATTTTCAAAGTTTAAACACAATCGGACTTTATCCTGCGGGTGAAGGCGCGGGTTATGCGGGAGGCATTTTATCTGCGGCAATCGATGGAATTAAAGTTGCCGAAGCCGTCGCACGAGCCATTCAAAACTAACACAATGACAAAACTTATTGACCGATTTGGACGAACTGTCGATTATTTACGAATTTCGATTACCGACAGATGCGATTTTCGTTGCGTATATTGCATGGCGGAAGACATGACGTTTTTGCCACGCAATCAAATTTTGAGCCTCGAAGAAATTTATATTTTGGCAAAAACATTTGTTGAATTAGGCGTGAAAAAAATTCGCATTACAGGCGGTGAACCGCTAGTCAGAAAAGGCGCGTTGGAATTATTGCAACAAATTGGCGGATTAAATGGTTTGCATGAATTAGTTATCACCACGAATGGCTCTCAACTTGTCGGCACAGCAGCAATTTTAAAAGCGGCAAAGGTAAAACGTCTAAATATCAGTTTAGATACGCTTGATGCGGTGAAATTCAAAGAATTAACGCGCACAGGCAATTTACAAAATGTATTAAATGGCATTCAAACGGCAAAAAAAGAAGGTTTTGAACGCATAAAATTAAACGCTGTAGTTCTGAAAAATCGAAATCACGACGAAGTTTGCGATTTAGTACAATTTGCAATTAACAACGAAATCGACATCAGTTTTATTGAAGAAATGCCACTCGGTGTTGTTGAAAAACATAATCGCGCTGAAGCCTATTATTCCAGCGATGAAATTCGAGCAGATTTAGAAAAACGTTTTAGGCTTGAAAAAAGTCCTGATAAAACGGGTGGTCCTTCGGATTATTTTCAAATTCCCAAAACAAAAACGCGCGTGGGTTTTATTTCGCCACACAGTCATAATTTTTGTAGCACTTGCAATCGTGTACGATTAACAGTTGAAGGTCGATTATTACTTTGTTTGGGAAATGAACATTCTGTTGATTTAAAAGAAATGTTACGGTCGCCTGATTTCAATGCCGAAAATCTTAAACAAGCGATTGTTAACGCGATGGAAATTAAACCTGAAAAACATGAATTTAACATTCAAGAACAGCCCGTCATTTTTCGTTATATGAATATGACGGGCGGCTAAAAATTTTATTTTTTGCCTTTTTTGGGCGACTTTGCATTTTTGGCAGGTGCTGGAACAGGCTTTTCAGGTTCTTTTTTTTCTTCAGCCGCGACTTTTGATTCTAAGTATTCGCTTTTACTAATTTTTTTCGGTTCAGGTGGTTTTGGTTGTCGATAAGCTCTCGCAAATTGGCTTGAAAACATATTATCTATCGACAAAATTGGAATCAATAAAACCACCAAAACAGCAATTGCCACAAACGCGGGATTCATAATTGTTGAAAGCCAAAATGCCATTGCGCCGCCAATTAACAAGCGCGTGACCCCTGGCATTTTAACCATCATGAGTTTTTGTTCTTTTGGATTACTCATTATTTTCTCTCAATTAACGCAATGAAACAGGTTGTAAAAAACTGCTCAAAGCTTGACCAAACGATGCTCCCAAACGTCCTGCAATTCTATCCATCAAATGTTCTTGAGGTGTAAAATTCACTTCGTTTTCTGAGCCAATGATATTTTTTGCAACTTCTTTTTGTGTTGCAAAATCATCAACTAAACCAATTTTGACCGCTTCTTCACCTGACCAAACCAAACCCGAAAACATATCAGGCGATTCTTTTAAACGTGTACCGCGTCCAACTTTTACTGCTGAAATAAATTGTTGATGCACTTGATTGAGCAAACTTTGCATATAAATTGTTTCATTTTCTTTGCGCGGTGTGAAAGGGTCAAGCATCGCTTTATGTGAACCTGCTGTTAATAAACGCCGTTCAACACCTAATTTTTGCATTCCATCTACAAAACCAAAACCGTCCATCAATACACCAATCGAACCAACTAAACTTGCGGGATTCACGAAAATTTTGTCACTTGCCGAAGCAATGTAATAACAACCTGAAGCACACATATCACTTACAACGGTGAAAATAGGTAAATTAGGGCGTTCTTTTTTGATACGACGAATTTCATCATAAACATACGCCGATTGCACAGGACTTCCACCAGGTGAATTTGCGTGCAAAATAATGCCTTTCGTGTGTTTATCTTCAACAGCATCACGCAAACCTTCGATAATGGAATCTGCATTTGCGTTTTTGTCTTCGCCAATTTCGCCCATTAAATCAATAATCGCGGTGTGGTCATCGCCTTTTGAACCTTGATGACTGCCGTCTAACTTTGGATAAATTGCCACGCCAAAAATAGCGAATAAATACACAAACATCAAACTCTTGAAAACAATTCCCCAACGACGAGCGCGAGTTTGTTCAGTGACAGCGGCAAGCGCAACTTTTTCAAGTAATTCGCGTTCCCAATTTTGATTTTCCATTTTGTTTTAACCGTTTAATTGCAAAGATGTTGTAATAATTCCGTTGAGTGCAAAAAACAATGCAACGGCTGATAATTTTTTAATTGTTCCGAATCATGTGCGCCACTTGCAACACCGATTGATGCAATGTTTGCATTTAATGCCATTTCTAAATCGTGCGTCGAATCGCCAATCATCAGCGTTCGTTCCGATGGAATTTGAGTAAATTGCATAATTTCATGAAGCATTAACGGATGAGGTTTCGATTGTGTTTCATCAGCGCAACGAGTGATGCAAAATAACTCTCTTGTTTTAGTTGCGTTTAACGCTTCATCTAAACCTTCACGAGTTTTTCCTGTTGCAACGGCAAGTTTAAAGCCATTTTGCTTCAACGTTTCGAGCATTTCATAAACACCTGAAAATAAATCATCTTGACTGATTTTTTTAGAAAAATAAGCGGTTTCGTAACGGGCAACTAAATCTAAAACTTCTACTGCATTTGCATCGGGATACAACGCTTCGATAGCACGTTCGATGCTTAGTCCAATCACATCTTTTGCGGCTTGATAATCAGGAAAATCATGGCGCGAGTTATTTGACGCATTTTGTAGACAACGCGCAATCCAATCAATCGAATCGATTAACGTGCCGTCCCAGTCGAAAATAAGTAAATCAAAGCGATTTTTCATAATAGTTTTGTGAATTGCGGTAATTGAATGAAAATGCAGTTAATGAAAAACTATTAAATCAAGAACTGAACTAACTAGCAATTACTTGACCGTTACCTGTGACATCTTATTTATTCGGAGAAAATTGTTGATGAACATGAAAAATTATTGGATTAAAACCGTGTGTGGATTGGGATTGATTACACTTTTGTCTATCGTTGCTTTTTTCGACACATGGCAATCGATGGTTGCAATTTGGTATAACTCAAGTTCTTACAATCAAGGTTTTTTAGTTGCGCCAATTAGTATTTGGTTATGTTGGTCGCAGCGTAATAACTATTTAAAACGTTGTCCTGAAATTAGTTGGCTGGCGTTTGTTGCTCTGATTTTAAATGGTTGTCTTTGGGTGACGGCGGATTTGGTATCGATTCAAGTTATTAAACAGTTTGCTGTGGTGGGAATGTTAATTTGTGGTTTTTGGATGATTTTAGGCAATCGTGTTACGTCACAAATCATTTTTCCACTTAGTTATTTGTTTTTTATGGTGCCTGTTGGTAGTGATTTAATCGCACCATTGATGGAATTTACAGCCACTATTTCGGTCAAATTGATTCGTCTTTCAGGAATTCCCGTTTTAAGAGAAGGTATGGATCTCACATTATCCTCTGGAAATTGGACAGTAGCAGAAGCCTGTAGTGGTATTAACTATTTGCTTGCGTCGGTGTCATTAGGATTTGTATACGCTTATATTACTTTTTCGACATATTGGAAACGCGCCTTATTTTTAGTTTTAGCCGTGATTATTCCTATTTTGGCAAATGGTGTGCGGGCTTATTTGATTGTCATGATAGGTCATTTCAGCAACATGACATTAGCCGTTGGTGTTGACCATATTATTTATGGCGCGGTTTTTTTTGGTGTCATTATGTTGTTGTTATTTTATATCAGCTCACATTTTGCTGATGCACCAAAACTGGTAACTGAAAATTTGTCGCATTCTGCGGAAGCAGATGCCAATTTTTCAAATCAACCATTTATTGTCGCGTTGGTATTGATTGGAAGTTTAAATTTTCTTTATCCTGTAAGTTCAACGTGGTTGACGAATCAAAAACAATCACCTGTCAACGTCAAAAATATAGAAATTGCGTTAAAACAAAAAGGCTGGCAACCAGTTAAAAATCTAAATTGGAATTGGTCTCCACAATTTCAATATGTTGAAAAAGACGCGATGATTTACTTTTCTGATGGTCAGGCAACATTTGGCATTTATGAAGCGAGTTTTGGTCAAGAATCGCAAGGAGGCGGTGAATTAGTTAATTCTGAAAATGTCTTGGTCACAAAAGAACAAAGTAATGATTGGAAAACTATTAAAGATAGCGCAATGTCATTAACAAATTTGGTAGTTGGCGAAACTATTTTAGGCAATGACGAACAACATTTAATTATTTTTCGTTGGTACAAAATTGGTTCACACAATACAAACAACTCGTACAAAGCAAAAGTATTTCAGTTATTAAAACGATTGAGTAACGATTCTAGCGTAGAATCACAAGTGATATTATTTACAAATTCATTAAAATCAAACGATGAAATTACAGAATCTGCTTTGAAAAATGTAACAGAAATGTGGTTACAATAACGTGAAGTGAAACCACTTGCTCAAATCACAAAAAATTGTTAAAAGAGTAAGCAAAATCAATAAGTCACCTTTTTATGAATTACCGAGAGAATATTATGAATATCGAAAAAAATCAGATTGAAACTGAAACACAAAATCCCGAGCTTTCAAATGAATCCGCAAATCAAGCTCGTCGTTCATTTTTGAGAATGGGTGCTGTTGCTGCGCCTGTGATTATGACGTTGGCAAGCAAACCTGTTTTTGCAGTTCAAGGTTTGTCGAATATGATTTCAGGAAACGCCTCGCAAATTGCCAGTACAGACTGTTTTAGTGGTGGACAAGGTGTTTCGTATTGGATAACAACAGATTTATCTGGACTAACTATTGAAACCACTTTTGGTTTAAATACAAAACCAAGTGGCACGAATAACACCGATACATTATTGTCAGTGCTTCAATCAGGTGGAGACAATGCAATTATAGTCTGTGGTTATTTGAATGCGTCAACAACAACGACACCGCGATATTTTTTAACACTAGGTCAATTTTGGGGATTGAATAATCGCACCCTAAATTTACCAAGTAGCTACAGCAGTTTTGTGCAATTGATAGGAGATAATTTCGGTAAAACCGCATCATCGCAATGCACAGTTGTGCCGTAATGCAAAATTCAAACACACCGTTAATTCAATCTTCTTTGAAATTTCATACTTTTGAAAATGAAGTCGCTGTTTATGACAGTGTGTCTGGTAAATTACACTTGTTGCCTTTTCTTGGTGTGGAATTATTGAAGTTAATGCAACAAGGTTCAAATATGTGTGTTTTGGTTAATACCATTTTTACTTTCAATGATTTTGATAACCAAAAGGAAAACGATGCCGATATTGAAGAAGCCGAAATGATGGTTAAACAATTTATTGATTCTTATCGAGATTTGGGATTACTTGATTGAAAATGTGTAATTTTAAGTTTAAATCGGGTGAATTATCTGTTTCATTACAAACATCAATGTCAACAGTTAAACAGCATTGCGAACTTGTCTACAAACATTTTCCAAGTCCTAAAGAAACAGATTTTGTTGATTTTCATGTATCAGTTAATCCTGTTAAAGGTTATCGCCGCTGGTTAAGACCCCAAGTTCAGTTTTCTTTCGATGGTTATGAACCTTTTGCCCCATTACCGATTGAACAAGCTCCCGCTTTTTTTGAGTGGGGCTTGAATTGGTGCATTGCGAATAACACGAATCAGTATTTAATTATCCATGCCGCCATCGTTGAAAAAAATGGCTACGGCGTTCTTTTGCCTGGTACGCCTGGAAGCGGAAAAAGCACGTTATGTGCGGCGTTAGTTTGTCAGGGTTGGCGTTTGTTATCAGATGAAATGGCGTTATTATCGATAACAGATGGTTTAATTTATCCCGCACCACGCCCAATAAGTCTAAAAAACCAATCTATTCAAATCATCAAACAATTTTCATCTGAAGCCGTGTTCGGTGACATTATCCCCGATACAACAAAAGGCAACATTGCTTATATGTGTGCACCTAAAGTATCTGTTATTTCACAAATGATTCCTGTTGTTCCAGCTTTTATTGTTTTTCCTCATTATCGTGCAAATAGCGAAACGAAACTCACGCCATTAGCAAAAAGTCGTGCATTTATGACGCTGGCAGAAAATGCGTTTAATTTTAATATCTTGGGTTCTGTAGGTTTTGAAGTCATGGCAGACTTAATTGATAAAGTGGAATGCTACGATTTTAGTTATCCTGATTTAATCTCTGCATTAAATGGCATTAACGATATTGTTGCAAAACACGAAAAGGAATAAGCAATGCTTGAGCAAATTTTATTGATTCAATTTTTGCGACAATACGGGAAAAACTTGCTTGATAATTTGGATTTTGAAAATTACGACTGGGAATTACTGATTCGCCAAGCCCGCCGTGCAAATTTACTTAGTCGAATTGCCGTCTTTTTACAAAAAGGCGATTTCTTAGAAAAAATTCCAGAAAAACCCCGTTTGCATTTTTTAAATGCGATTCAATTAGCCAATGCCAATGCACGTTCAGCAAAATACGAAGTACAACAAATTTATAAAACATTGCACGCAGAAAATATCGATTTTGTTTTATTAAAAGGGGCGGCTTACATTTGGGCGAATACTGATTCAGCACAAGGTCGATTGTTTAGCGACACAGACATTATGGTTTCAAAAATGGATTTAGATGCTGCGGAAAATACGTTAATAACAAAGGGGTGGTTTGGTGAAATTTTTGATGATTACAAACAACGTTATTACCGTGAATGGATGCACGAAATTCCGCCGCTTCAGCACTTACAACGTCAAACAACGTTAGACGTTCATCACACGATTATTCCACCAACATCACGTTTGAAACCCAAACCTAAAAAACTTTGGGATCACGCTGATGCGTTGGAAAATATGTCGGGATTATTTGTGTTATCACCTGTTGATATGATTTTGCACAGCGCAACCCATCTTTTTCATGAAGGCGAATTTAATCAAGGTTTGCGTGATATTTCGGATTTAGATTTGTTGTTACGGCAATTTATTGTGCCGAATAATCTGTGGGAATTGTTGTTAGTGCGAGCGATTGAACTCAATTTAGAACGCCCACTTTATTACGCTTTGAATTACACACAACACATTTTACACACGCCAATTCCTGATTCTTACATTGCAGAGTCGGCAAAATTAGGCAATTTGAATACATTGCAAACACGTTTTATGAATTCGTTATTTTTACGCGCTTTAGCTCCAAATCATTCATCATGCAAAGTGTCAGGTTTAGGCATCGCCAGTTGGTTATTGTATGTTCGTTCGCATTGGCTAAGAATGCCGATTCACCTACTCATTCCCCATTTAACACGCAAAAGTTGGATGCAATTTACAGGCAAATCAACTCGCTAATTTTTGTTCAACAAATGCCGTTAATGTTTGAATCGTTTCAAAAACATCTGCCGTAATTTCGTCGTCATCGACAATAAAACCATAATTATTTTCCAATGATGTAAGTATTGAAACAACCGCCATTGAATCAAATTCAGGCAACGCGCCAATTAACGCCGAATCGTGATTTAAAATTTTGCTAGTCGGAAGTTGTAATACACGCCGCACAATCTCAATAATTTCATTATTTTCTGTCATCGTTTTTTCCTGTTTCTGAAAAATACTGTTTCAAAAACTCATCAAATTGCAGGGTTGATGAGATTTCAATTTCGTTTTGTTTTTCATGTGATTGCACGGCAAGTGTTATAAATTCTTGACGTGTTTTTTCATCTAATGACTGTGAAGCAAAAAATTTCGCTAGTTCTACCGATTGATTAACTGTAAAACAAGAAAACGGTTTTTCAGCGTTTCGCATTGCCGCAAGCATTTTTGCAGATGGTGTTAAATCCGCATTTTCAACTAATTCGCGTTGCAAATTTAAACTTTGTGAATAAGGCGAATTCGTTTCAGTTGAATCTAATGCTTCGCAAATTGGTTGCATCGAATCCAAAATTGCTCGCGCCCAGTTTTGTAAGGTTGTCGTTTCGCCATTTTTAACGAGTTCAACATTCAGTTTTCGTCCTGAATTCGCCACGATTAACTGATTTGAATTATTGATACGCAATTCGTCAGCCGTAATTTCGGGGCTTTCAGTCAATAAACACGTCAACAATAACGCTTCAATAAATCGTGCCGTTGGTTCATCAATGCCAATTGGATGAAACGGATTTAAATCTAACGCTCGCATTTCTACATATTCCACGCCGCCACGTTTTAACGCTGCGGTCGGTTTTTCACCTGACAAGGCAATTTGTTTGGGACGCATGATGCTATAAAACTCATTTTCAATTTGCAAAATGTTGGCGTTAAGTTGTTTGTATTCGCCATTTTTGCAAATCCCAATTTTTTCATAATCCGCATAAGGCGTACTAATTGCCGCGCTTAAACTTTCAACGTAACCTTCAATCGAATTGTAATCAATCTGTAAATTTGCCTGATTTTTGCTTTTGTAACCAATATCACTCATTCGCAATGATGTGGCATAAGGATGAAAAAGTGTGCCGTTATCAAACTCTTCAAATTGCGTCATTAACGAAGGACGACTTTTAAAAAAGTTTTTACAAATTGCGGGGGACGCGCCAAATAAATATAAAATCAACCAGCCAATGCGTTGGAAATTCCGAATTAAACCGAAATACGCCACGTTTTTAAAATCTGAAAAAGAGTGCGTTTTTCCCGATTGTTCATACAAAAATTCCCACAATTTATTAGGCACAGAATAATTAAAATGAATTCCAGCAATCGCTTGCATCGTGCGTCCGTAACGATGCCAAAGTCCATGGCGATAAACGTGTTTCATTTTGCCAATGTTTGACGTGCCATATTCTGCAATCCGAATACTTTCATCACCGTTAATACCACAAGGCATACTTGCACATAACAATTGCTCATTTTCTAAATTTTCATAAACGAATTGATGAATGTTTTGCAATGTTTGAAGCGTGTCACGAATATCTGAAAAAGGTGGTGTAATCAGTTCAATTAACGCTTCGGAATAATCGGTTGTAATCTGCGAATGCGTCAGCGTAGAACCTAACGCATACGGATGGTTTTTTTGAGAAATTAAACCGTGTGAATTGATGCGAAGACTTTCTTTTTCAATGCCTTTAAAGCCACCGCTAAGAAGATGAGGATTATTTTTAAGCCAAGAAATCATGAAAAATGTGAAAATAAAATGAGAGATGTCAGTATTATAACCCTGATAATGAATTAACCGATTTTTTAGAAATTTGGAGAGCTAATATGATTTTAGTAACAGGTGGCGCGGGATTTATCGGAAGTAATTTCGTATTGGATTGGTTAGCGCAATCGGATGAACCTGTCGTTAATCTTGATAAATTAACGTATGCGGGAAATTTAGAGAATTTAATTTCGTTAAAAAATGATTCGCGCCACATTTTTGTTCATGGTGATATTTGCGATTTTGAATTAGTCGCCAGTTTGTTAAAACAACATCAACCGCGTGCGATTATCCATTTTGCTGCCGAAAGTCACGTTGACCGAAGTATTTTAGATTCCAGTGAATTTATGAAAACTAACATTGACGGCACTTTTACATTGTTGGAAACAGCTCGCCAATACTGGAATTTGTTGGATTCTGATAAAAAAACGGCATTTCGTTTTCATCACGTTAGCACAGATGAAGTTTATGGTTCGTTACAACCGAATGACGCGCCTTTTACCGAAACAAATTTATATCAACCGAATAGCCCCTATTCTGCAAGCAAAGCCGCAAGCGACCATTTAGTGCGTGCGTGGCATCACACTTATGGTTTGCCTGTGACAACCAGTAATTGCTCAAATAATTACGGTTCTTATCATTTCCCCGAAAAACTCATTCCGTTAGTCATCACAAATGCGTTAGCAGGAAAAGCCTTACCAATTTACGGCGATGGCAAACAAATCCGTGATTGGCTTTATGTAAAAGACCATTGCAGCGCGATTCGTCGAATTTTAGAAGTGGGAAAAGTGGGTGAAGTTTATAACGTCGGCGGTTGGAATGAAAAAGCCAATATCGACATCGTAAATATCATTACAACCTTACTTGATGAATTAAAACCCGATTCACAAGGCAGTTACTCACGTTTAATTACTTACGTCACAGACCGATTGGGTCACGATAGACGTTATGCTATTGACGCACGAAAAATCGAACGTGAATTAGGTTGGAAACCTGCTGAAACGTTTGAAACAGGCATTCGTAAAACGGTTGAATGGTATTTAGCAAATCAAGAATGGGTTGCGAATGTGACAAGTGGTGAATATCGTTTGTGGCTTGATAAAAATTACAGCGCAAGACAAGTTTAATTTTTTAAGGATTTTTATGATTCCCGTTATTCTTTCAGGTGGTTCAGGTACACGATTATGGCCACTTTCTCGCAGTCAATATCCTAAACAATTTTTGCCGTTGGTTTCTGAAAAAACCATGTTGCAAGAAACTGTAAATCGTCTAAACGGTTTAACTGATTTAGCGTCGCCGATTGTGGTTTGTAATGAAAATCACCGTTTTATGGTTGCCGAACAATTACGCGAAATTGATGTTACGCCCAGTGCGATTATTCTTGAACCGATTGGTAGAAATACCGCGCCAGCCGTTGCATTAGCCGCATTAGCCGCAAAATTGCCAGATGATATTTTGTTAATTTTGCCTGCTGACCATGTA
>CAIVBX010000094.1 GCA_903904275.1 uncultured Pseudomonadota bacterium | reverse complement strand
GCGCGTAAATCGTCCATAAAAAGCGGGTTAATGGTTTTGATGATATTCGCGTCGCTGGTGTAATGTGCGCCGAATTCGCGCCGTTTCTTGGTTTTCGCTTTGCCCGTGTCTTCTTCGTCGTGCATCACAGCTTGAAACAATGAGCCAAAAATCGCGGGGCTGATTTCGCTCCAGTCCATTTGAGCGCATTCGATTAACGTGTTTCGCGTAGCTTCGTCGAAATAGCATGGTTTCAAACCGCCTTGAAATAACGCGCCGTTGATGTACGGGAATTTTGCGAGATGTTCAGGTAGGTTTTTTGCGCGTTTTTTAGGTTCAGTGTTGAGCGTATCGAATAACAACGTTAATGCGCCGTGCAAATCTGAGCCGTCGATTTTGGTGTGATTGTGTAGGTAATTTAAAAATGCGCCATTTTCACCAAAAAGCCCAGTGTCATCAGCGAATAAACAGAACAACAAACGTACTAAATAGTTTTCTAAATCTTTGCCGTCGTAACCTGTTCTTTTAATTTCGTCGTGCAAGTCCGCCATTTTCTCTGCGGCTTTTTCGTTAATTTTTTGCTGGTTTTCAATCGCTATTTGTTCATAACCTGCCAAAAATTGAAAATGGTCGATTTTTTGCGGCAAATCACAAAGTTTAATTTCAACGCGGGGCGCACCTGTGATGCGGTTGTACAAATGCAAATTAGCAAAATCACTGACTAAAATATAATCGGGTCGATGTGCTTCTTTAATCATCGGCACATAATCTGCCGCTTGTTTATAGGCTTTGTCTAAATCCAAATCCGCTGATTTTATTTCCATTAGCAACGTGTTCGGAATTAACCCATCAATCCATTTTTTCGCTGATTTTTTGTTTTCGCGCACGTCGTATTGCCATTCGATGCTCTTTGAACTGATGCCGAAAATTTCACAAAAACCGCGCATAAAATCTTGGTCGTTTTGTTTTTCTGATTTTACGTTTTCAAATTCTTTTGCGAATTTCGCGGCGCGTGCGCGTTGGGTGTCGATGCTGATTGTGGTCATTTGTTTTCTTTTCTTGAAATTTGGTTAGAATCACAGCCACTCAGCAGGACGAGCAGGCACGAAAGCGGTTGAACTAGGTCGCAAACCGCCTGACAGGTGAATCGCAAAGCCTATTATTTGCGTGGATAGATTACTGCTTGTCATGCTGATTTCTTTTTTTCTCTGTTTTGGTTAATAATCACCTCAGCACGTCCAACGGAAACCTGCCGTTATCCTTGCCGCAAGGCTTGATGAGATTTAGTGAAGTTGGTTACTTCATGACGTGCTACTTAACTCGGTTAGCAATTACGCCTGGAAATGCGTGCCAAATGAAGCCGATACCGCTCAGTAATGAACCAGCTTACTGGGTATTTTGTTTTTCAAAAAATTCAATAACTTTTTCAAATCTAAAAATGGATTTTTCATTTAATTTGAATCGCAAATTTTCATAGTCAATGCAAAAGTATTTGGTCATTTGGATTAAGCTATAAATTGAAAAATGTTCTTTTCGTTGTAGCATCCGAATACATGATTCCAACAACATTAAGTCAATATCAAAAATCTTGCGCCGCGCTGCACGAATATAAATCCGACGAAAACCAATGTTATAGCCGTCGCAAGGATAGAAATATCGAATTTCATCTAGTGCAAGTTGTAACTTTTTTTGTAATTCATTCTCGGATATTTGCTGATTTTCTATTTCCAAACATTCCAAAACGCTTTCATAAATTTCACATTTTTTAGAATACGGAACTAAATTATCAACACTCAACGATTGCCTTGACAAAAAAAGCTGATAACTATTTTCTATTAAGAAGTGAGTGTATTTCCAAGCCAGTTTTGATTTGCCGAATTTGAAAAAATAGCCAATCGAATTGAAGCAAGTGACGTGAACAAATTTTCCATCTTTAACTAACTGCAATGCTTTTTTCAATTTGTTAATTTTGATTTTGGCTTTCATTTTGAATTAGAATCAATCCGTTAAGTGGTTATTAGGCTGACTTATCCTTCGCTGTTGCGTTGATGAGATAATGAAGGTCGCCAACTTGCACGCTTTTCAATTCGTGCAAGCCAAGCTGGCTTACCCTTTGCACTCCGCATTGATGAGGTAATTTGGGTTGCTATCCATTTTGCACACAAACTTAGCACGTCGAACGGTAGCCTCCCGTAACCATTCCAGCAATGGATGATGAGTTTTAGTGAGAGTGGTTCTCTCATGGCGTGCTTTTTTCAACTAAAAATTTCAAATAAGCGGTTAGCAATTGCGTCTGGAAATACGCGCCCAATGAAACCGATACCGTCCCAGTAATGAACCAGCTTACGGGGCTTTTTAGTAGACGTATTTTTATGCCGTTTTTTTATACGCAAAAATCATTAACCCCGCGCCAATCACAATCATCGGCGTAGACAAAATTTGTCCCATCGTCACCCAATCGAGAGCGAGATAACCCAAATGCGCGTCTGGCAAACGGTAAAATTCAACGAAAAATCGAAAACAGCCATAACACATCACCGCTAAACCTGTTGCCGCCATTGTGGGGCGTTGCTTTTGCGTGTAAAGCCACACAATCACAAACAATACAAAGCCTTCCAAAAATGCTTCGTAAAGTTGTGATGGATGACGTGCCACGTCGCCGCCATTGGGAAAAATCATTGCCCACGGCACCTCTGTTGGTCTACCCCAAAGTTCGGAATTGATAAAATTCCCCAACCGTCCTGCACCTAGCCCAATCGGCGCAATTGGCGCAATTAAATCTGTGAGTTGCCAAAGCGAGCAGTTCTGTTTTTTTGCAAACCATGCCATCGCCGCAAATACGCCGAGCATCCCGCCATGAAAAGACATTCCGCCTTGCCAAATTTTGAATAAAATTAGCGGATTTTCTAAAAATGCGCTGAAGTTATAAAACAAAATATAGCCAATTCGCCCGCCTAAAATCACACCCATTGCGCCCCAAGTCACTAAATCTTCAATGGCTTCGGGTTTGATGGGCGACCACGCTTGTTTTGCGCGATATTGCCCAAGCAAATAAACCGCCGCAAAACCAATCAGGTACATGATGCCGTACCAGTGAATTTTTACAGCACCAATCGAAACAGCAACAGGGTCAATGGCAGGATAAGCAAGCATGTTTATACGTCCAAATTTGAAACATCAAGTGCGTTTTTCACAATGAAATCACGGCGCGGTTCGACGACATCGCCCATCAACGTGGTGAAAATTTCATCGGCGGCAATCGCATCTTCAATGCGAACTTGCAACAAACGGCGATTATTGCTGTCGAGCGTCGTTTCCCACAATTGCTCAGGATTCATCTCACCCAAACCTTTGTAGCGTTGAATGGTTTGCCCTTTTTTGATTTCGCGCATCATCCACTCAAACGCTTGTTTGAAGTTTTCGACAGGTTGTTGACGTTCGCCCATTTGCATGACCGATTCAGCGTTAAACATGCCTGCCGTTTCATTCGCATAAGTCGAAATTTTTTGATAATCCGTGCTGTTGAAAAACGCCATCGGCAACACAAAAACTTTACTCGTACCGTGTCTGCGTTTCGTCACAGTGATTTTGAAATTGTTTGCGTTTTGGTAATCCAATTCGCTGGTAAATTCAGCTAATCCGCCCGCTTCAGTCAAACGTACATGAATGTTATCAAGCCACAACTGCATCGATTCAGCGGATGATTTTATTTCATCAGTCAACGGTTGAATGTAGCAAAATTGATCTAAAAATAAATCGTCATAACGGCGTGCCAAACGTTGAATAATCGCATTTACATCCAAAAATGCTTTGGCTAATTTTTCCAAACCTTGTCCTTGAATCGCAGGTGCGGATGGATCGGTAATTAACTGGGCTTTTTCGAGCGCAAGTTGAATCAAATAACTGTTCAATTCCGCGTCGTCTTTGACGTAATGTTCTTGTTTGCCTTTTTTGACTTTGTAGAGCGGTGGTTGCGCGATGTAGATATAACCTTTTTCAATGATTTCAGGTAGTTGACGATAGAAAAATGTTAATAACAATGTGCGAATATGCGAACCGTCAACGTCCGCGTCAGTCATGATGATGATGCGGTGATAACGTAATTTTTCGAGGTTGTATTCTTCTTTGCCGATGCCGCAACCTAGCGCGATGATGAGCGTACCGACTTCTTCGGATGAAATCATTTTGTCAAAACGGGCTTTCTCGACGTTCAAAATTTTACCTTTCAACGGCAAAATGGCTTGTGTTCTGCGATCACGTCCTTGTTTTGCTGAACCACCAGCCGAATCTCCTTCGACTAAAAATAATTCTGACAACGCGGGATCTTTTTCTTGGCAATCGGCTAATTTTCCAGGTAAACCTGCAATGTCTAACGTCGTTTTGCGGCGAGTCATTTCACGCGCTCGACGAGCCGCGTCACGCGCCCGTGCGGCATCGATAATTTTGCCTGCAATCAATTTTGCGATTTGCGGTTTTTCTAACAAAAACTCTTGCAGTTTTTCGTTCATCGTTGATTCAACCAACGGTTTGACTTCCGATGAAACGAGTTTGTCTTTGGTTTGCGAAGAGAATTTGGGGTCGGGAACTTTCACGGATAAAACGGCAGTTAACCCTTCACGCGCATCGTCGCCCGTTGTTGAAACTTTTTCTTTTTTTGCTAACCCGCTATTTTCAATGTATTGATTGATTGTGCGGGTTAATGCGCCGCGAAAACCCGCTAAATGCGAGCCGCCATCACGTTGAGGGATGTTATTTGTGTAGCAAAAAACATTTTCTTGATACGAATCGTTCCATTGCATCGCCACTTCGACGGTTACGCCTTCTTTTTCAGCTGAAAAATAGAAAACTTCGGGAAATAATGGCGTTTTATTTTTGTTCAAATGCGTGACAAACGCGCTGATTCCGCCTTCAAACTCGAAAACATCTTCGCGATCGCTGCGTTCATCAAACAAACTGATTCGCACGCCTGAATTCAAAAACGACAATTCACGCAATCGTTTTGCCAAAATGTCGTAATGGAATTCTACGTCTGTAAATGTCGCTGTGCTGGGTAAAAAACGAATAGTCGTACCTGAACCTTCAATTTCACCAAACGGGGCAAGAGGGGCAACTGGCTCGCCATTTTTGTACGATTGTTTGTAGAGGATGCCGTTCTTACGAACTTCGAGATGCAATTCGTCCGAAAGTGCATTTACAACCGAAACACCCACGCCATGCAAACCGCCTGAAACTTTGTAAGCGTTATCGTCGAATTTACCACCTGCGTGCAAAACCGTCATGATGACTTCAGCGGCAGAGCGTCCTTCTTCTTCGTGAATGTCAACGGGTATGCCGCGACCATCGTCAGAAACGCTGACCGAGCCGTCAGTGTGAATAATTACGTTCACGCCTTTGCAATATCCCGCTAACGCTTCGTCAATCGAGTTATCAACAACCTCGAAAACCATGTGATGCAAACCTGAGCCATCATCGGTGTCGCCAATGTACATTCCAGGGCGTTTGCGAACTGCGTCTAGCCCTTTGAGAACTTGAATGTTTGTGCTGTCGTATTGCGTATTTGGATTGCTCATAGCGCGTGGTTTTTCCTGTTTCTAAAAATCTGAAAACACAATGCCCGAAAATCGGGCATCGTTTTTTGATGGGGCATTATAACGCGAAAGTAGCTTTAAAGACGCATTGCCATCACAACGTATTTGTATTTTTCGTTATTTGGCTCGTTGATAAAACAACTGCTTGAGTCGTTAGCGATGGTAATTAACGCCGTATCACCGTCCAAATTCGATACAGCTTCGGATAAATACTGTGCGTTAAACGCAATCGATAATTCTTCGTCGCCATAGACAATTGCTAATTCTTCTTCGGCTTCGTCATGTTCGGGATTGTGTGCGCTCATTTTCAAACTTTCGCTGGTGATGTCGAAATTCACGCCTTTGAATTTTTCGTTAGATAACACGGCAACTCGAGTGAGTGAATTTTTCAAAACGGTTTTTTCGATTTGAATCGGGTTGAAAAACGATTGCTGAAAAACTTTGCTGAAATCGGGATATTTCGAATCGACGAGTTTTGCTGAAAAAATCAGGTCGTTGATAAAAATGCGAATGCTGCTGCTTGAAAATTCAACACGCAATTCGATTTCGTCATTGGCAATGAGTTTGTTTAATTCCAAAACGCCTTTACGCGGCAAGATGATTCGGGCTTCAAAACCTGTTGGAACTTCGAGTTGATCTTCGTATAACGCCAAACGATGCCCGTCTGATGCCACGATTTCAAGACGGCTGTTTGAAATGTGCAAAAGCATTCCGTTCAAGTAATAACGTACATCTTGGCTTGCCATGCAGAAGGTTGTTTTTTCGAGAGCTTTTTTGAGTTGTCCTGCGTTGATAACGAAAACGTGATCAAGTTCGCCTTCGTTGAATTCGGGGTAATTGTCAGCAGGTAAGCAATTTAGCGAGAAGCGACTGCGGTTTGAAGTGATTTTAACTTTATCGTCATTTTGTTCGAATTTGATTCCAGAACCCGCAGGCAATAAACGACAAATATCTAAAAATTTACGCGCTGGAACAGTGATTGAACCTGAAACTGCGTCAGGTAAATGTAATTTTGAAATTAACTGCACTTCGAGGTCGGTACCTGTCATGGTGAGGTAATCATTTTCGAGTACAAGTAACACATTGCCGAGAATGGGCATGGTTTGGCGTTTTTCGATGACGCTGACAATTTGCTGCAAAGGTGTGAGTAATGTTTCGCGGTTGATGGTGAATTTCATGTAGATTCCTAGGTTTAAAAAATATATTTTTATAAAAAAGTCAAGAAAAAAATCATTTTCG
>CAIVBX010000093.1 GCA_903904275.1 uncultured Pseudomonadota bacterium | reverse complement strand
TAAAAGTTTTCACAATTTAAGAATGGTATTTGATTTATCCAATTTTTACCAAGAAGCAACTGATGATGATTTACAGGAACTATCTCAGCATAATTCTTTAGAAATTAGCAATTTAAGTTTATTTATCGAGCAAGCAGATACGCAGGTTAGAAAAATGGTTCATACCATTTCACAAACAGGAGTTTTAGACGATTACAGTGTGAATGATATTCAAACAGCAGCACAGGGATTTCCTAATGTACCAATAACTGTGAGTAATGGAAAAATTTTATTGCCTGATGATAAAAAATTACTTAAAGAAGTCCTTCATTTTTTATTAGAAGACATTTATAAAGGCGCATTATCTGGTAGTAGTTATATTTCGAATTCAAAGCGCACGATAATATAAGCTTATTACGATTTTCAGTTCAAAAAAAACGCCCACATAAAGCGGGCGTTTCTTTTAAATCCAAAAAATTATTCCCACTCAATCGTAGCGGGTGGTTTTCCAGAAATATCGTAAGTGACCCGCGAAATCCCCGCGACTTCGTTAATAATGCGTCGCGAAATCAAATCTAAAAAGTCATACGGCAAATGCGCCCAACGCGCCGTCATAAAATCAATGGTTTCCACCGCCCGAATCGCAATCACATAATCATAACGTCGCCCGTCGCCCATTACGCCGACGGATTTCACAGGCAAAAATACCGCAAACGCTTGGCTCACTTTGTCGTACAAATCATTTTTATAAAGTTCTTCGATAAAAATCGCATCGGCTTGACGTAACAAATCCGCATATTCTTTTTTCACTTCGCCCAAAATCCGCACGCCCAAACCAGGCCCAGGGAACGGATGACGATAAACCATATCCGCAGGCAAACCGAGTTCCACGCCTAATTTTCGCACTTCGTCTTTGAACAATTCGCGCAACGGTTCGACCAATTTCATTTTCATATTTTCAGGCAAACCGCCCACGTTGTGATGGGATTTAATGAGATGCGCTTTGCCACTTTTCGCGCCTGCTGATTCAATCACGTCAGGATAAATCGTGCCTTGCGCGAGCCATTTTGCATTGGAAAGTTTCGCGGCTTCTTCGTCAAAAATTTCGATGAACAAATTACCGATGATTTTACGTTTTTTCTCTGGGTCATTTTCGCCTGCTAACGCGGCTAAATAACGCGCTTCGGCATCGACACGAATCACTTTTACGCCTAAATGTTGCGCGAAAATTGCCATCACTTGGTCGCCTTCGTGCAAACGCAACAAACCCGTATCGACAAACACGCAAGTGAGTTGCGTGCCAATCGCTTTGTGCAATAATGCCGCGACCACCGACGAATCCACACCGCCTGATAACCCTAAAATTACTTCATCATTGCCGACTTTTTCACGCACGGCTTTGATGCTGTCGTCGATGATATTGCTCGAGTTCCAAAGCGCGGCACAGCCGCAAATTTCCAACGCAAAACGTGACAAAATCCGTCCGCCTTGTTTCGTATGCGTGACTTCTGGGTGAAATTGCAGCGCGTAGAAATTTTTGTCTTCGTTTGCCATGCCCGCAATTGGCGCACCATCTGAACTAGCGATGAGTTTAAAACCTTCGGGCAAATCCACCACGCGGTCGCCGTGACTCATCCAAACATCAAGCAAACCAAAACCTTCCTCTGAAAGATGGTCTTCAATGCCCGATAATAATTTTGAATGTCCACGCGCTCGAATTTGCGCGTAACCAAATTCGCGATGGTCAGAGGTTTCAACTTTGCCACCGAGTTGTTCGGTCATGGTTTGCATTCCGTAGCAAATCCCCAAAACAGGAATGCCCATTTCAAAAACACAATCTGGCGCACGCAAAACATGATTTTCGGTGACGCTTTCAGGACTTCCAGAAAGAATAATGCCTTTAGGTGCAAAGTTTTTGATTTCGTCGTTTGTGCATTCGCACGAATAAATTTCGCAATACACACCAATTTCACGAATTCGACGTGCAATCAATTGCGTATATTGCGAACCGAAATCGAGAATTAAAATTTTGTCTGAATGAATGTTTGTCATAGATTGATGAGGTTGTGATTAAAAATAAAAATTTGTTTTAGGCGATAGCAATTTTAAAAAAACTGTAAGTCAACTTTCCTTTTGCACATTTTTTGAATTGTTTCGTAGACTTTTTGTTGTTGGAACGGTTTTAAAATATATCCTTTTGCGCCTGCTTTTAACGCATCAAGCACCATACTTTCTTGTCCCCTTTTTCGATGTGTGCATCAATCATCGAGTCTCCGTCAACTTCGAGCATATATGTCAGCGGTTTATTTTTTATTAAAAGGTC
>CAIVBX010000092.1 GCA_903904275.1 uncultured Pseudomonadota bacterium | reverse complement strand
TATTTAGAAATTTGTGGCGAAACATTTACCTTTCCAAGTAATGCTTATCGTGGCGCGTATGTGCGCGACATTGCACAAAAATTAGTTGACCAACATGGCAAAAATTTCGTGCATTCAACCGCTGTTGTTTTTGCGGATTTACCCGCTGACGCACCAGAAGGTGACAAAGAAATTTACATCGATGCGGTTATTTCACGCGCCAAAGAATTGTTAGGCGAAGCAAATTATCGCGTGGTGTTTGATTTGGGTTTAAACGATATTTTAGACGACATCAAAAACGATTTAGCCGAATTGGGCGTAAATTACGAACGGTGGTTTTCAGAACGTTCGCTAATGGATGACGGTTCGATTGATAAAGCCTTAGCCGTTTTAAAAGCTAACGGTCATTTGTATGAAAAAGACGGCGCGATTTGGTTTAAATCAAGCGAACTCGGCGACGAAAAAGACCGCGTTGTCATTCGTGATAATGGACAACACACTTATTTCGCGTCCGATATTGCTTACCATTGGAACAAATTGGAACGCGGTTTTGATACGTTAGTGGATATGTGGGGCGCAGACCATCACGGTTACATCGCACGAGTGAGAGCCGCTTTAACGGCGTTGGGTGCAGATGAAGCAAAATTAAAAGTCTTGTTAGTTCAATTTGTGACGCTTTGGAAAGATGGCGTGAAAGCGCAAATGTCTACAAGAACAGGCGAATTTGTGACCTTGCGTGAATTGCGTGAAGATGTGGGTAACGATGCAACACGCTTTTTCTATCTCATGCGTCGTTCAGACCAACACGTTGATTTTGATTTAGATTTAGCACTTTCAAAATCAAATGAAAATCCTGTTTTTTACGTTCAATATGCCCACGCACGAGTTTGTAGCGTTATTCGTCAATTAAGCGAAAAAGGATTTGTTCACGATGTTGCGCTCGGAATGGCAAACTTGGCTGAATTAAACGCCGAACATGAAACTGCGTTACTCACCACATTGGCACGTTATCCCGAAGTGATTAATCGTGCTGCGACACAATATGAACCACATCAAGTGATTAACTATTTGCGAGATTTAGCAACCGATTTCCATACTTATTACAACGCGCATCAATTTTTAGTTGAAAGTGAGACGTTGAGAAATGCACGATTAAATTTAATTTTTGCTGTTCAACAAGTTTTGGTAAATGGCTTGACGATACTTGGCATTAGCGCACCTGAAGCGATGTAAATGGCAAATCAAAATCGTAATAAAAATCGCAGACGTTCTACTCAAGAATCGAGTGGCGCATTTCAGTGGATGCTAATTACAGGTTTGTTGATTGGATTGGTGGTTTTCGGGGTGTATTTAAAAGGCAATGGCTTAAAAAAATTACAAAAACATTTGCCGAATAATTCCATTGTGACACCACTGACACAGGTGATTGCACCACAACCTGAAACATCTGCATCAGATTTATCACCTGAAACAGTTGAAAAATTAGAACAACAACCTAATTCTTTACCGCCTGACGTTGAAAATGAATTAGCAAACGAAGCACCGCAATTTGAGTTTTATACAATGTTGCCAGAAAAAGAGGTGCTTGTTCCTGAACATGAAATTATTACGCGAGTTCGGGAAGAACGTATTGCAACGCCTGTTCCTGCTGAAACGACTGCTGATGCAACACCACCTGTTGAAACGCCCATAAAATCAAACGCAACTTACATGATGCAAGCAGGTTCATTCAAAAATTCTGTTGATGCTGAAAAAATGCGAGCCAATTTGGAAGCCATGGGAATTGAAGCGCGAGTTGAAAAAGGAAAAGTTGGTGAAAACATTTATCACCGCATAAAAATGGGACCTTATGCACAAATGAGCAGTGTTAGTACGATTCGAGCGCGATTAAAACAAAATGGTATCGAAGTGATTGTGACTGAAACGGTAGCACGATAAAAAGAGCTGCATTTTCAAATGAGTATTTGAAAATGCAGGGCATTACTCAAAATTTTGTAACCATTTTTCAAAAAACTCTACTGACATCGGGCGACCATGCA
Source organism: uncultured Pseudomonadota bacterium (assembly GCA_903904275.1). Lineage (GTDB taxonomy): Bacteria > Pseudomonadota > Gammaproteobacteria > Methylococcales > Methylomonadaceae > UBA10906. Next base: position 1,175 of record CAIVBX010000092.1, on the reverse strand, counting down.
AAAAACCTTGGCTGGTATTACAACCGATATTTAACAAAAACGCTTCTTGCTCCAATGTTTCAACGCCTTCGGCAATCGTTTCTTTATGCAATGCTTTCGCTAATTGCACAATCGATAACACAATAATTTCATCGTCATTATCAATTTCAATATCGCGTATAAATGATTGGTCAATTTTTAATTTATCAACAGGCAATCGTTTCAAATAATTCAACGACGAATAACCTGTTCCAAAATCATCAACTGAAATTTTCACGCCCAATAATTTCAATTCATTCATGATGTCAATCACCGCTTCGGGTTTGTGCATCACCAATCGTTCTGTTAATTCCAATTCCAAAATATGCGCGGGAATACCTGATTCAAATAGCGCGCCCCGTACAACTTTTGCAAAATCATCATTCCAAAATTGCCGCGCTGAAATGTTCACCGCAATGGTAAAGGGTTCTAAACCGGCATCTAACCATAATTTAGCTTGTTTGAGTGCTTCTTTTAAAACCCATTCACCAATCGGCACAATTAAGCCCGTTGCTTCAGCAATTGGAATAAATTCATCGGGCATTGGATTGTCCATTTCAAGATTTTTCCAACGCAATAACACTTCAACACCGACTAATTTCTTTGTTATCAAACAAATTTGCGGCTGATACGCGAGCCAAAATTCTTCTTTTTCAATCGCGTTGCGTAATCCTGCCTCAATTGCCATACGTTTGACGCTTGAATCTTGCATTTCTTGTTGAAAGAAACGAAAACTGTTTCGTCCATTTTCTTTCGCTTGATACATCGCGGTATCGGCATTTTTAAGTAACACCGAATAATTGCTGCCGTCTTCAGGGTAAATTGCAATGCCAAGAGAAGTGGAAACGTTTAAAACTTTGCCATGAATAAAATACGGTTTAAGAATTTCTGTTAAAACCGCATCCGCTTTATTTGCCGCATCATCTCTATTTATTTCACTGAGCAATAAAACAAATTCGTCGCCACCAAATCGACAAACGGTGTCTTTATCTCGCGTTTGACTTTCAAGACGGCGCGACACTTCAACTAAAAGTTCATCTCCAGCGGCGTGTCCTAACGTGTCATTGACTTCTTTGAAATGGTCTAAATCCAAAAACATTAAACAAAAATGTTTATTTTCACGAATTGCACTGCCAATGGCTTGCGTTAATCTGTCG
>CAIVBX010000091.1 GCA_903904275.1 uncultured Pseudomonadota bacterium | reverse complement strand
GCGTTAGATATGCCAAACGTTGTAAATAGCGCGAGAGAACGCCAAGTAGCGGGAAAAATCAATCCGCAATATCGACAAATAAAACTCGAAGACGAAGGGCATTTTTATTTACATGATGAAGGTTTGCTTGTGAAACGTCTTTACAGTTGGATTGAACGAGTAACAAAAAAATAATCGCGGCACACATTTAAAATTTTTCATTTTTATTCATTATGACAACACAAAATGCACCACAATTTAGCTTTGAATTTTATCCGCCTAAAACGCCAGAAGGCGCAATCAATTTAGACGCTGTTCAACAACAACTTTTAAAATATAATCCTGAATTTTTTTCAGTGACATTTGGCGCGGGTGGTTCAACTCGTGATAAAACCTTTGAAACGGTTGTTTCTGTTCAACAAAAAGGCGTTTCTGCCGCGCCGCATTTATCGTGTGTCGCATCAACAAAAGAAAATATCCGTTCCATTTTGAATGATTATCGTGAGAATGGCATTTCTAAAATTGTCGCATTGCGTGGTGATTTACCATCGGGAATGATGTCAGCAGGCGAGTTCCGTTATGCAAATGAATTGGTTGAATTTATTCGTGCAGAAACAGGTGATTTTTTTGATATTCATGTTGCAGCTTATCCTGAAGTGCATCCGCAAGCAGCAAATTTCAATGAAGATTTTAAAAATTTCAAACGTAAAGTGGACGCGGGCGCAAATGCGGCTGTGACGCAGTATTTTTACAATGCCGAAGCGTATTTTCATTTCGTTGAACAATGCCAAAAAGCAGGCATCTCAATTCCCATCGCGGCAGGTATTATGCCGATTACACAGTATTCACAATTATTTCGATTTTCTGAAATGTGCGGCGCAGATATTCCACGTTGGTTACGCAAACGATTGGAAAGTTTTGGTGATAATCGTGAAGCAGTACAAGAATTTGGTTTAGAGGTTGTGAGTAAATTGTGTCAACAATTACTCGATGGTGGTGCGCCAAGTTTGCATTTTTACACAATGAATCAAGCCGCACCAACACTCGCTATTTTGAAAAATTTAAATTATTAAACATCCAACGCATTAGCAAACGTGTCGTGATAATTAAAAACTTGTTCGGCGGTGAGTAAAAATACACCATCGCCGCCGCGTTCAAAATTGAGCCAATAAAATTCCACTTCAGGAAATAAATTTTGCAATGTTTCCGCGCTACTGCCAACTTCAACAATTAAAATGCCTTGGTCGCTTAAATAGTCTTTTGCATTTGTCAAAATCCGTAACACTAAATCTAAACCTGAATCACCACCTTTGAACGCCATATCAGGTTCGGCGTGAAATTCGGGCGGTAATTCTTGCCATTCTTGCAATGCCACATACGGCGGATTGCTAATAATTACGTCATATTTTATCGGCGGTAATTTATTGAATAAATCCGATTGATATGTTGTAACCGTTTCAATAAGCTGATGTTTTTCAATGTTAATTTCAGCAACATCTATCGCATCAGGCGATAAATCGACCGCATCAACCATCGCATTCGGAAACGCATACGCGCAAGCAATCGCAATGCACGCGCTACCTGTGCATAAATCTAAAATACGTTCAACATTGTCTTCTTCAATCCACGGCTCAAAACGTTGTTCAATCAATTCGGCAACAGGCGAACGAGGAATTAAAACTCGCTCATCGACATAAAACGGCAAGCCCATAAAAATCGATTCTTTCGTTAAATAGGCGGCTGGAAGTCGTTCGTTAATACGACGATCAATTAACTCAAAAACGGCTTTGCGTTCTTCATGCATCAAAACGCAATCGAAAAAACTCGCTGACAAATGATAAGGCTGATTTATCGCAAATAACACGAGCGCAACAGCTTCATCTAACGCTGTTGTTGTGCCTTGTCCAAAAGCAATTTTTTCAGCCGTAAAACGACTCGAAGCCCAACGCATATAATCGCGTAGGGTTGTTAAAGTATTTAAAGTTTCGTTCATAAAAATTCTTAGGATAAGAGTTGCAACGGCAACATTTTGTCGGAATTCAATAACCCTTTTGGGTCAAATTGATGTTTGATGGCACGCATTAAATTTAACGAAACAGCATCGAGTTCACGGTCTACAAAATCGCGTTTTTCAAGTCCAACGCCGTGTTCTCCTGAAAGTGTGCCGTTTAATTTTAAAACAAGTGAAAAAATTTCATCTAAACAAGCGTGCGCTTTTTTACTTTGAATGGGGTCGTCTGGGTCTAATAACAAATTGACATGAATGTTGCCATTGCCTGCATGACCAAAATTGATAATCGGTAACTCATATTGTTTTGAAAGTGCGTCTAATCCTGCAATCAATTTTGGCATTTCTGTTACAGGCACAACGACATCTTCATTGATTTTTTTCGGTGCAACTTTTCGCAAAGCAGGGGAGAGGGCTTTTCGCGTATCCCAAAGGGCTTTTACTTCGGCGGCATTTTTCGCCAAACGCATCGACATTAAACCGTCATTTGTTGCGGCTTGCATCACTTTTTCAGCCGCATAATCTAACCCTTCGGCTTGTCCATCGACTTCAATCATCAGCATCGCACCTGCATTTTCAGGCAAATCCGTTTGTGTGTAATGGCGAATCATGTTGATGGCGTTGCCATCCATAAATTCCAACGCACACGGTACGACAGGTTGCGCCATGATTGCTGAAACGGCTTGAGCAGCATCCCCAACCGTTTTGTAAATGGCGCGTAACGTTTTTTTTGCTTCGGGTAAGGGCGTTAATTTCAACGTTGCTTCGGTGATAATTCCGAGCGTGCCTTCGCTGCCAATAATTAAACGGGTTAAATCGTAACCGACAACGCCTTTGCTGGTATAAACACCGACGTGCATTTCTTCACCTGCGCCAGTCACGACACGCAAACCTAATGTATTTTCGCGCGGTGTGCCGTATTTCACTGCTTTAGGGCCAGCGGAGTTATAGGCTAAATTTCCACCAACGCTACAAAATGCGGCACTCGTCGGGTCGGGCGACCAAAAAAAACCCGCGTTTTTAACGTAATCTTGTACTTCTTGATTTGTTATTCCCGTTTGAACTTTGATGTAACGATTATCAGGCGAAAAATCTAACACCTGTTTCATGCGTTCAAGCGACAAAACTAGCCCGCCATGTAACGGCACAATCGCGCCAGTTGTTCCTGTTCCGCGTCCTCTCGCTGTAATTGCAACGTCAAATTCATTGCAAAGTTGAACGGCTTTTAAAACGTGTTCATGTGTCGTTGCAAAAACAACCACTTGCGGTAACGCATGACGACGACTATTGTCGTAACCGTAAGTCCAGCATTCTTCTGGTTCAGTTAAAATAGCATTTTGTGGAAAAATACGTTTTAACGCATTTACAAATTCAGACGGGAGATTTTTCATATTGTTTAATCGATGTAATCAAAAACGGTGACAAGTTGGCGAATATCAGGTTCAAGTCGTACTACGTTAATCACAACCGTTCCTTCATCACGATGCACGCGCCCCATTAAATAAACGGAACTTTGTTCAACGACAACTTTAATTAACGACGAATCAAAATTTGGTAAATCATGAATTTGTTTTAAGGCTTGTTTGATATTTTGAGTAATGCGACGGTCATTCGCACGCGATAAATTGTCACTTGGATAATCGACAATTAAATTGTCATGTACCATTTTCACGCCTTTTACAACGCGAGTCATTTCAATAACTCTACTTTTAATTGCTTCATTCATGACTTCACCCGTAAGCAATGCAGCACCGTTATAAACATTCGCATTTACATGAGAAAAACGGCGCATTTCTTTGTCATCGCGCAAATTTTCTTTAATGATTGTTTCAATGTCTTTGTCGATTTCAGCACTATCAGTTGTGCGACGGTCTGCGATTGAATGTGAATTTGCTCGAACATTTTTTTTCGGACTACAACCAACTAACGTAGTAATGGCACAAACGAAAATGACAACTAATTTGATATTTTTCATAGCACTAAACACGATGCGCGTCTGGTAAAACGATATTGAGTTCTAACGTTTCTCGATTTTCGTTTTGTTCGAGATTTATCGTCATGGCATCTTTATTTACATTGACATAACGTTGAATTACAGAAAGTAGTTCTTTTTGCAATTCAGGCAAATAAGAAGGCTGGCTGTCCGAAGAACGTTCATAAGCAACCAAAATTTGTAGCCTTTCCTTAGCTAACGATGCAGAACTGGTTTTAGACGTTCTGAAATAGTCCAGTAGACTCATTTTATTTGCCTCCGAATAACTTCCTAAAAAAACCACTTTTTTCATCAATAAATCGATGCGGTCTATTTTCACCTAAATAGCGTGCCACAATGTCAGCGTAGGCTTGTCCAGCATCACTTTTTTCATCCAAAATAACAGGCGTTCCAGCATTTGAAGACGTTAAAACCGATTTTGATTCTGGAATCACACCGAGTAAATTCAACGACAAAATTTCTTGAACATCGTCCAAACTCAACATTTCACCTGATTTCACCCGTTCTGGCGAATAACGTGATAACAATAAATACTCTTTAATTGGTTCTTCACCACGTTCTGCACGACGTGATTTGCTCGCCAAAATACCGAGCATTCGGTCAGAATCTCGAACGGAAGACACTTCTGGATTTGTTACCACAAACGCATCGTCAGCAAAATACATTGCTAAATGTGCGCCCGTTTCAATTCCCGCAGGCGAATCGCAAACGATATATTTAAAATCTTTTGATAATTCTTCTAAAATTTTGCCAACGCCTTCTTGTGTTAGCGCGTCTTTATTGCGCGTTTGTGAAGCGGGTAAAATTGACAACAAATTACAATTTTTATCTTTGATTAACGCCTGATTTAAAGCTGCTTCGCCATTGATAACATTGATAATGTCATACACAACACGGCGTTCGCAGCCCATAATTAAATCTAAATTTCGCAAACCTACGTCAAAATCAATAACAACGGTTTTATGTCCTTTTTTTGCTAAACCCATTGAAATTGCTGCGCTTGTGG
>CAIVBX010000090.1 GCA_903904275.1 uncultured Pseudomonadota bacterium | reverse complement strand
GCCATTAAGCCTTTTACCACTTTGTCAGGATTACCATTTTCTAGCGTGACGACTTCGGCATGATAATTTGTCGGAATGCCGCCCATGTTGTAATGAACTGTCGGTGTCACAGGCATAGGCACTTTAGTTGCATCAATGCCCGCGAAAACTTTGGCAAGTTCAACCATTGCTGGCAAACGTTCATGAATCACTTCGACAGGCAAGTGTTCCATGTGCAAATAAACGTGGTCTTTGTGTTCACCAACACCACGTCCTGCATTGAGTTCCATCGTAATCGCGCGACTGACGACATCGCGCGAGGCTAAATCTTTCGCGTGTGGCGCGTAACGTTCCATAAAACGTTCACCTTCGGAATTCGTTAAATAACCGCCTTCACCACGCACGCCTTCTGTAATTAAACAACCTGCGCCATAAATTCCTGTTGGGTGAAATTGGATAAATTCCATATCCTGCAATGGCAAACCTGCACGCAAAACCATCGCATTTCCATCACCAGTTACCGTATGTGCAGATGTGCAAGAAAAATAGGTTCGTCCGTAACCGCCAGTTGCCAAAATTGTAGTATGAGCTTTGAAAAGATGTAACGAACCATCGTCTAAGCACCATGCAATGACACCGCGACATTCATCATTTTCCATAATTAAATCGAGAACAATGTATTCAACGAAAAATTCCGCTTTGTGTTTTAAGGCTTGTTGATAAAGCGTGTGTAAAATCGCATGACCTGTTTTATCAGCGGCGGCGCAAGTGCGTTGTGCTTGACCTTCGCCATAATGCGTTGTCATACCACCGAATGCACGTTGATAAATTTTACCGTCTGCTGTCCGAGAAAAAGGCACGCCATAATGTTCCAATTCCACAACGGCAGGAATTGCTTCACGACACATATATTCAATCGCATCTTGGTCACCGAGCCAATCAGAGCCTTTAACAGTGTCATAAAAATGGTAACGCCAATCGTCTTCGCCCATATTTCCCAACGCAGCACTGATACCACCTTGCGCGGCAACGGTGTGAGAGCGTGTCGGAAACACTTTTGTCAAACAAGCCGTTTTCAAACCTTTTTCAACTGTGCCAAGCGTGGCGCGTAATCCTGCACCACCTGAACCAACTACAATCACATCGTATTCGTGCGTAATCATTTTTTATTCGGGATGATGTGGTGTTTCAGCAGAACGCATGAACGAAATTGGCGCGTCTTCTTCATTTTCAAAACTGACCATTTCCCAAGCATCTGTGTTTTCAAGCAAAGTACGAAGCAAGCGATTATTTAAACCGTGACCTGATTTGTAACCTGTAAATTCGCCGATTAAACTGTGACCAAGCAAATACAAATCACCAATTGCATCGAGAATTTTATGTTTTACAAATTCATCGGCATAACGTAAACCGTCTTCGTTAATGACTTTGTCATCATCAACGACAATCGCATTATCTAAACTGCCGCCTAATGCGAGATTGTTTTCACGCAAAATTTCGATGTCTTTCAAAAATCCAAACGTGCGGGCGCGACTAACTTCACGAACAAATGTTGTCGATGAAAAATCCATTGTGGCAGTTTTGACATCATGTTCAAACGCAGGGTGTTCAAAATCAATGGTGAACGTGACTTTAAAGCCTTCAAATGGTTCAAATGCTGCCCATTTATCACCGTCTTCCACGCGAATCGATTTTTTAATTTTCAGATATTGTTTAGGACAATCTTGTTCTCTTACGCCAGCGGATTGCAGCAAAAACACAAACGGACCTGCACTACCATCCATAATCGGAATTTCAGCCGCAGTGACATCGACAATCGCGTTGTCAATGCCTAAACCTGCAAACGCAGAAAGCAGATGTTCAACAGTTGAAATTTTGACATCACCTGAAACAAGCGTCGTTGAAAGTGTGGTTTCACCGACATTTTCGGGCGTTGCTTGAATAGTAACGGGATTTTCTAAATCGACTCGACGAAAATGAATGCCTGTGTTGATTTCGGCAGGATGCAACGTTAAATAAACTTGCTCACCTGTGTGTAATCCTACACCAGTGGCGCGAATGCTATTTTTTAAGGTACGTTGTTTAATCATAATATGTGATTTGCCTGTTAAAAAATAACGCGCCTTGTGAGCGCGTTAGTTGGCTTGTTTAAAAAAAGAATACAGAAAATTTTAGTCAGCTTGTCTTCTCAAAAACGCAGGAATATCTAAATAATCAATATCACCGCCTTGTTTAGGTTGTGCGCCAAAACGGGTTTCACGACCTTCTGTTGAACGTGGCGCTGGTGGATTTTTACGATTTACCGCTGGTGTATCAAAACGATCGTAATTCATTTGACCGTTGTTAATATGACGAACATTTGTTTTTACAGGTATTTTAACCTCAGCAACAGGCAAGCCCATTCCCGTTGCCACAACGGTTACTTTAATTTCATCGTCTAAATCAGTATCAACAGACGTGCCGATTTTAATCGTGGCATCTTCAGCTGCAAATTGCGCTACGATGTCACCGACTTCGTTAAATTCTGCCAACCCAATATCTGCGCCTGAAATGTTCACTAAAATACCGCGTGCGCCTTTCAAGTTAATATCTTCAAGTAATGGGCAAGCAATCGCTTTTTCAGCTGCTTCACGCGCTCGATGTTCACCAACAGCAATACCTGTTCCCATAATTGCTGCCCCCATGTCAGACATTACAGTACGCACGTCTGCAAAATCAACGTTAATAAAACCTGGGTGAACAATTAAATCAGTAATGCCTTTAACCGCGTCTAATAACACGTCATTTGCGGCTTTAAACGCATCAACTAATGACACTTTGTTGCCTAAAACAGGTAATAATTTTTGATTTGGAATGGTAATTAACGAATCAACATAACGTTCTAATTCGATAATGCCTTTTTCGGCAGAATCTTGTTTTTTCTTGCCTTCAAATGCAAAAGGTTTAGTAACAACGGCAACGGTCAAAATTCCCATGCTACGCGCAATTTCAGCAACAACAGGAATTGCCCCTGTGCCTGTACCACCGCCCATTCCAGCTGTTAAAAAAACCATATCAGCACCTTCTAAGACTTCACGAATACGATTTTTATTTTCTTCTGCCGCTTGACGACCGATTTCCGGATTTGTTCCCGCCCCTAAACCTTTTGTTAATTCAACGCCTAATTGAATAATTGTGCCAAAATTTAATTTGCGTAATGCTTGTGCGTCAGTATTTGCACAAATGAATTCCACGCCTTCAATTTGGTTGCCTGCCATGTGACTAACTGCGTTGTTTCCACCGCCGCCAATTCCAATAACTTTGATAACCGCGCTCTCGCTGTAGGTATCAATCAATTCAAATGCGTCAGTCATGTTGTGTCTCCTTGGATTTTGTTTATTAAATAAAGTGTTTTGTTGAAAGTAGATGTTTAAAAATTGCCTTGAAACCAATTTTTGATTTTTGAAATTAGAGATTCACCATTTGCATGATCTGCAATACGATGTAATCCTTGTTGTTGATGGTGATCACGTCCGTACATTAACAAACCTACGCCTGTAGAATGAATTGGATTTTTGACAACTTCTGTTAAGCCCGTCACATTTTGAGGACTTCCCATTCTGACTGGCATGTGAAAAATTTCTTCTGCTAATTCGACTAAGCCCCAAACTTGCGAACTGCCGCCTGTTAAAACAATGCCAGCCGCAATTTGTTCTTCATAACCAACACGTCGCAATTCTGATTGTACGAGCAACATCAATTCTTCGTAACGTGGTTCAATAATATCAGCGAGCGTTTGACGAGAAATTTTGCGAAATGGTTTGTTGTCGCTAATGCTTGGCACTTCAATTTCGTCTTCGTCATCATGCAATAATTTTGTCATTGCACAAGCGTAGCGTTGTTTAATTTCTTCTGCGCTTAATGTTGGCGTGCGTAATGCAACCGCGATGTCGTTTGTTACTTGGTCGCCTGCAATCGGAATCACAGCAGTATGTTTAATTGCACCTTCAATATAAACTGCAATATCCGTTGTACCGCCACCAATATCAATTAAACAAACGCCTAACTCTTTTTCATCATCGGTTAAAACAGAATGACAAGACGCAAGTTGTTCTAATACGATGTCATCGACTTCTAAACCGCAACGACGAATACATTTAATAATGTTTTGCGATGCACTAACGCTGCTAGTCACGATGTGTACTTTAGCTTCTAAACGAATCCCTGACATGCCAATCGGCTCTTTAATGCCTTCTTGTGTGTCGATAATGAATTCTTGCGGCAAAATATGCAGCACTTTTTGGTCTGCAGAAATGGCGACTGCTCTTGCTGAATCAATTACTCGGTCAATATCGTATTGCGTGACTTCTTTATCTTTAATTGCTACAACGCCAAGTGAATTGCGGCTGCGAATGTGACTTCCTGCGATGCCTGCAAAAACAGATTTGATTTGGCAACCTGCCATCAATTCTGCTTCTTCAATCGCGCGTTGAATCGATTGCACGGTGGTTTCTAAATTGACAACAATTCCTTTTCGCAAACCTTTAGAGGGTGTTGAGCCAAAGCCAATGACTTCAAGATGCCCATCTCCCGTTAATTCGCCCACAATGGCTGCGACTTTAGAGGTACCAATATCAAGTCCTACAATTAAATTTCGTTCTGTTCTTTTTGCCATTTTTTTACTCTTTTGCAGCCTATTGTGTCTGTTTGCAGCTTATGCAGCAGGTAATTTTTTCCAATCTATTGGTTTTATGTTTGACTTCCAGGATACGGCATAACCGTTAGGATAACGTAAATCAACAATTTCCATTGCGTTGATTTGTTCATGTCCTAAAATTTCCAAGGTTTTCATAAAACGTTGTAACTTTTTTAATTGCTCGTCACGACCGAGCAAAATTTCTAAACCTGTTGTCAGTTTAATTTTCCACGCCCAACGATTGTTAATACTGAATTCAGCTATACTCATTTCTTGATCGGAAAGAGCGGTATTTACACCTTTCATGATTTCAAGTGATTTAAGTTCTTGTCCTTCAATACCGCGTAAAATGGGTAAGTTTTCAAACTGTTCAATGTTTGCGGGAGTAATAATTTCGCCACGACTACTCAAAAGTGAATCATCCCCCCATCGAACAATTGGGCGTTTTTCGAGAATTTTGATTTTCAACGTATCAGACCAAACGCGATTCACAGTTGTATTCTCAACCCAAATCATTTGTGCTAAAACATCATGAATGGCTTGTACATCTGCATCGAAAAAACCAACATTGACGAATGGTTCAAGCACAGCTTGAAGTTCGTCTTTGCTTATATGCTGAAATGTGCCATCAATTTTCACATGTTTAATGGGAACGATTTGCTTCACAGCATAAACTAAGCTCGTAAATAACGCCATAATGACGATAATTTTTAGCAATCGCACGGGTTATTTCCGAAAACTCGTTTCAAGAATTCGCCACACAAGTTCATTAAAATCAATGCCTGCGTGCTTTGCCGCCATCGGTACTAAACTGTGATCGGTCATACCAGGAACGGTGTTGATTTCAATCAATTGCGCTTGCCCACTTTGGTCGATAAAAACGTCCACTCGCGCCCAGCCTTCCACACCAATAATGTCACTCGCTTTTAACGCTAATTCTTGCAATTCTTTTTCTTGTTCGGCTTTTAAACCACAAGGGCAATGATATTGCGTGGTCGTTGAATTATATTTCGCTTCGTAATCGTAAAACTCACGCGGTGTTTCTAAACGAATTACAGGCAAGGCTTCACCTTGTAAAACCCCTACCGTATATTCATCGCCCGTTACCCAACTTTCAGCATACACTTCGCAATTGCATTCGAGTGCGACATTTAACGCATCCACTAATTCGGCGCGATTTTTTGCTTTGCTCATGCCAACACTTGAACCTTCAAGCGACGGTTTTACGATAATGGGAAAACCTAACGCTTCGATGCAGGCATCAATGTCGCTTTCGTTTTTCAACACAAACCAGTTTGGTGTTGGTAAATTCGCGCCACGCCAACACAATTTTGTTCGCAATTTATCCATTGCAAGTGCTGATGCTAATACGCCGCTGCCCGTGTATGGCATGTTTAAAATATCTAAAATGGCTTGCAAAACACCATCTTCGCCGCCGCGTCCATGAATGATGTTGAAAACACGGTCAATATTCAAATTGGCTAAGGCTTCAATAAAATTACCTGTGACATCAACGGCTATTGCATTTACGCCTTTTTCGATTAACGCATTATGAACCGCTTTGCCACTTCGTAATGAAACTTCACGTTCTGCCGCATTGCCACCCATTAAAACCGCGACTTTGCCAAAATCTCGCGCTGTTTTTTTGTTTAACTTCTCACCCACGATGCACACCTCCGTTTGTAACAAAATACCGTGTTTTTGCATGACTTGCGCTTGAACATGAGCAATCATTTTTTCAATGTCATCTGCCGTCGCACCGCCTGCATTGATAATAAAATTTGCGTGTTTTTCGGAAACTTGTGCGCCACCGATTTTAAAAACTTTCAAGCCTGTTACTTCAATTAAACGTGCAGCAAAATCATTTTCGGGATTTTTGAAAACAGAGCCGCAACTCGGTTGATTAGTCGGCTGTGAATTAGCGCGCTTTGCAAGCAAGGCTTTTATGTTTTGTTGGCTTTCGCTGGTATCACCACGCTTTAATTTTAATGTTGTCGCTAAAAACCACTCGTCATTTTTCAAATTAACGTGTCGATAACTGACTTCAAATTCATTTGCTGATTTTGTGAAAACCTCGCCGCGACGATTGAGCATTTCAACCGTTTGGACGATTTCCCATGTTTCACCACCGAATGCGCCCGCGTTCATTTTTAACGCGCCGCCCATTGTACCTGGGATTCCTGCTAAAAATTCTGCTCCCACTAAACCTTGTTCAGCACAAAATTTTGCCACTAACGCACACGGTACGCCTGCTTCAACATAAATCGTTTCGTCATCAATACGTTCACAGATTTTCAAACGATTTTTCGTGTTAATCACCGTGCCGCGAATGCCACCGTCACGAATCAACAAATTACTACCTAGCCCCATCCAAAAAAGTGGTTCGTTTTCAGGCAAGTTTTGCACAACACAAATCAAATCTGCTTTGTCAGCAGGTTGATAAAATTTATCGGCAATGCCACCAACACGCCAACTGGTGTAGCTTGCAAGCGATTCGTTGTAACGCATTTGTCCTAACACGATTTAACCTGCCAATTCCTGCGAAAGTAATTGTGGCAACTGCGTTGCAATTTGCCCCACATTGCCAGCACCCATTGTTAAAATCACGTCATTTTCGTGAACGATTCCCGCGAGTAATTTGGGTAAATCTTCCCAATGTTCCACAAAAATTGGATCAACACGCCCCCGCAAGCGAATCGCGCGGCTCAAAGTCCGACCGTCTGCCCCTGCAATGACTTGTTCGCCTGCTGAATACACTTCCATCAAAACCAACACATCGACTTCTGCCAAAACTTGCACGAAATCCTCAAATAAATCACGGGTTCGCGTATAACGATGCGGCTGGAAAATAACAACCGACCGACGCGGCGCGTAGGCTTGTTTTAAGGCTTCAAGCGTTGCCGCTAATTCACGCGGATGATGACCGTAATCATCAACAAATGTCACCACACCATTTTTAACAGGGAAATCCCCTTGAATTTGGAAGCGTCGCCCAACACCTTTAAAGGCATTCAAACTGCGTTGAATCGCGTAATCGTCAACGCCCAATTTTGTCGCCACCGCAATTGCCGCAAGCGCGTTCAACATATTGTGCAATCCTGGCATATTTAACGTGACTTCGAGCGGCGCGTAATCACCACGACGTTGCACGGTAAAATGCGTGTGCATTCCTTCTTGGCGAATGTTTGTGGCGCGAAAATCTGCTTTTTCATGCACGCCGTAAGTCAGCATCGGTTTTGAAAGTGACGGCAAAATTTCACGCACGCCTTCATCATCAAGACACAAAACAGCTAACCCGTAAAAAGGCAAATGATGCAAAAATTCAACAAACGTTTCTTTCAAGCGTGAATAACTGTTTTCATACGTTTCCATGTGGTCATGGTCGATATTAGTCACAATCGCAATCATCGGCTGCAAATACAAAAATGACGCATCACTCTCGTCAGCTTCAGCAACCAAATAATTTCCTGAACCGAGTTGCGCGTTTGTTCCTGCGCTGTTCAAACGTCCGCCAATTACAAATGTGGGGTCTAAACCGCCTTCGGCAAGCAAACTCGCAGTTAAACTAGTTGTTGTGGTTTTTCCATGTGTGCCAGCAACCGCAATTCCGAATCGAAAACGCATCAATTCAGCGAGCATTTCAGCGCGTGGAATCACGGGAATGCGTTGTTGATAGGCTTCATCAATTTCAGGATTTGAACGGTCGATTGCACTCGAAACAACTACCACGTCAACTTGCGTGACATTTTCGCGTTGGTGTCCGATGGTGATTTGAATCCCTAATTCACGCAATCTGTCGGTTGTGCTACTAATTTTAATGTCCGAACCCGACACGCTGTAGCCCAGATTCAGCAATACTTCCGCAATGCCGCTCATACCTGTGCCGCCAATTCCGATGAAATGAATGCGTTTGACTGTGCCTAAAGGATTATCGGGAAAGTTCATTTTTTTGCCTCTGAAATACAAAAGTTTGCAACCGTTTCGGTTGCGTTTAAATAAGCGAGTGATTGTGCAATTTCTCGACGTTGCGATAAATTTTCACAAAGTTTTTCAATTTGTTGCTCGAGATTTTTTGCTGTTAAATCGCTTTGTTTGAGCAAAATCGCTGCGCCTGCTTCGGTAAGATATTTTGCGTTTGCTGTTTGATGGTCATCAATTGCGCTCGGTAACGGAATGAAAATCGCGGGAATGCCCATTGCGGCAACTTCGCTCACCGTCATTGCACCTGCGCGGCAAATAATCAAATCTGCCCACAAATATGCTGCCGCCATATCTTCAATAAATGCGCTGGCTTCTGCATTTAAATTTAATTTTTTATACGTTCCAGCAACTTCGTTTTGCATCACCGAACCAGTTTGATGACGAACTTGCACTGCATTTTTTAATAACGCAATCGCATTCGGCATGACTTCATTTAACGCTTTCGCGCCTTGACTTCCACCAAGAACAAAAATTCTCAAGCTTTCCCCCCTTTGAAGGGGGGCTGGAGGAATGTGCTTTAATGTTTCACGAAGCGGATTCCCCGTACAAATCGCATGAAATTTTGCTGCAAAACTATTCGGAAAGCCTTGCAACACTTTCGTCGCAATTTTTGCGAGCAAACGATTTGTTGTACCGACGACGCGATTTTGCTCGTGAATAATCAGCGGGATTTTGAGCATTTTCGCCATCAAACCACCAGGTGCGGCAACAAATCCTCCCATTCCTAAAACCACGTCAGGTTTGCGTTGTTTTAAGATTTTTCGCGCTTCGGCACACGATTTAGCTAATTTAAAAACAGCTGAAACTTTGCTAAAAATTCCTTTGCCACGCAAACCAGAAACTGACAACCAGTCAATTTCAATTCCAGCTTCAGGAATCACGCGACTTTCCAAACCTGCTTTTGTGCCAAGCCACGAAACTTGCCAGCCTTGCGTTTGCAAAAATTGCGCGACTGCAAGCGCAGGAAAAATATGTCCGCCTGTACCGCCCGCCATAATCACGATGCGTTTAGTCATGCCAATATCCTTTTGGTAAATTTGCGTTATATTCGGTTACTTCGTGATGAATACGAAACAGCAACGCCACCGCGCAACACATAATCATCATACTGCCACCGCCATAACTCATCAGCGGCAATGTCAAACCTTTCGTTGGCAACAAGCCCATATTTACACCCATATTTACAAAAGCTTGAAAGCCAAACCAAATTCCCAAACCGTAAGCAACAAAGGCGGAAAAACGTTCACCGATTTTTTCTGCGGCAACACCGATTGCAAAGGCTTTCCAAACAAATGCCGCGAATAATCCGATAATTGTTACCACACCGACTAAACCTAATTCCTCTGCAATAACGGAGAATAAAAAATCGGTGTGTGCTTCGGGTAAATAAAATAATTTTTGCAAACCGTTCCCGAGTCCAACGCCAAACCATTCGCCGCGACCAAAGGAAATTAATGCTTGTACCAATTGAAAACCAGTTTTAAGCGGGTCAGCCCAAGGATCTAAAAAACTGGTGACACGCTGCCAACGATACGGCGAAAAATAAATCAACATTGCCGCAAGTACGCCAACAATCGAAAGTAATAAACCGAATTGAAATAGCCTCGCACCTGCTAAAAACATGATGCCCATCACAATCATTAACATCACGACTGCTGAACCAAAATCTGGTTCAAGTAATAACAAAAAACTTACCACTGCAAAAATCCCCAACAGTTTTAGCAATGCTTGGGGCGATTCTTGGACATATTTTTGATTTTTTGTGACGTAATGTGCCATAAAAATAACGGTAAAAAATTTCACAATTTCAGAAACTTGCACTCGAAACCCTGGGATATTTAACCAGCGCGTACTGCCGTTCACTTTCACGCCTAAACCTGGAATTAACACGACAATCAACAATGCTGCACTGAATAAAAATGCTTTGCCGCCGTATTCTTTCCAAAAGTGCATCGGGCGATAAGCGACGAATGTCGCAGAAATCAGACCAAAAACCATGTGAAAAAATTGCCGTGTCGGATAATAAAACAAATCGTCGTTCATTTTTGCGCCCAAATGCAACGATGCCGACGACACCATCACAAAACCAATCAGCAACAAACTAAAACTCACGCACGTTAATGCCGTATCGGTGTGCAATTTGAATCGAAAAGGAGCAGGCTTGTCGCGGCGTTTCACGCAGGTAACGCCTCAATCGCAGCGGCAAATTGATTGCCTCGATCTTGATAATTTTTGTATTGATCCAAACTCGCGCAAGCAGGGGACAATAAAACCGTATCGCCTTTTTTTCCAACGTGTGCGGAAATGGCGGCGACTTCTTGCATATCGTTTGCGTGATACGTTGGTACGATTTCAGACAATTGATTTATTGCCGCTTCAATTTGCGGCGCATCTTTGCCGATTAAAATTACCGCTTTCGCTTTTGCTTGAATCACAGGCGCAAGTTCGTTCATGTCTTGCCCTTTGCCTTCGCCACCTGCAACTAAAATCACTTTTTCGTCGTAACCTTCGAGCG
>CAIVBX010000089.1 GCA_903904275.1 uncultured Pseudomonadota bacterium | reverse complement strand
GAAAACCACCGTTCGTAATTTACGCCCAATTCGGCTAAATCGTTTTTGATGTCGTCTAAAATATCGTTTAAACCCAAATCAAACACCACGCGATAATTTGCTTCGCCTAACAATTCTTTAGCGCGTGAAATGACGGCATCGATGTAAATTTCTTTATCACCTTCTGGCGCGTCAGCAGGTAAATCTGTAAAAACAACAACGGTTGAATGCACAAAATTTTTGCCATGTTGGTCAACTAATTTTTGTGCAATGTCGCGCACATACGCGCCACGATAAGCATTACTTGGAAAGGTAAATGTTTCGCCACAAATTTCTAAATATCGCAACCAAACGCTGGTTGCCAAAATATCCATTTGTCGTCCTGCATCGTTGACGTAATACTCGCGGTGAACGTCAAAACCTGTTGCCGTTAATAAATTGCCAACGACTGAACCGTAAGCCGCACCCCGTCCATGTCCAACGTGCAAAGGTCCTGTTGGATTTGCTGACACAAATTCAACTTGCACTTTTTTACCCACGCCGATTTGGCTTTTACCAAAGTTTTCACCCGCTGCTTGAATGTCTTTAATAACTTGATATTGCGCGTTGGGATTCATGAAAAAATTGATAAATCCTGCGCCTGCGATTTCAATTTTCAAAATGGCTTCATTGGCTGGCAACGCGGTAATGATTTGTTCCGCAAGTTGACACGGATTTGTTTTCGCCGTTTTTGCGAGAGCTAACGCGATATTCGTTGCAAAATCACCGTGCGCGGCATCTCGTGTACGTTCAACATGAATAGTTGGATTTAAATTGTCGGCTAAAATAGCTTGTGTTTTTAATACCGCAATCGCTTGAGAAATAAGGGTTTCGAGTTGTTTTTTCATGGGGTTACAAATAGTCTAAAAATTGGACACATTATCCATTAAAGCGGCGGATTTATCCATTTTTGCCGCAGCGCGTTCACGTTCTGTTTGTGCGACTTTGTCACGCAAATAAACGGGTTGAGCAAATTCGGCGGCAACTGCCCTTCCCTGTTTAAAACCATGAACGCCTAATTCTGCAATGATGCGCGATTGAGGCAAAACGTCATGTTCAATTTTTGAAATCCAACCGCGTGTTTTTTCGACTAGTTCCGTTTCATAAACGCGCCAACCTGAACCAATTCCGAGTGCATTTTTTTCAGGAAACTCAATTTGTTCGACAGGTAAAACGGCTTCTTTGCCAACTAATTCCACAAAACCATCCGTATTTTTTTGATAAACACCCCAAAAAATTTCGCCAATTCGTGCGTCCATGGCAACAAAAGATAAATCATGTGAAAAATCTTGCGCTAATGCCGCAAGTGTCGAAATAGGCACAACAGGTAAATCCGCACCAAATGCTAAACCTTGCACAACGCCTGTTGCAATTCGTAACCCCGTAAATGAACCAGGACCACAACCAAATGCGAGCGCGTCGAGTTGTGTTAACTCTAATTCTGCTTCAGCAAGCAACGATTCAATCATGGGTAATAATAATTTTGTGTGTGCTTTAGGCGTAATTTCAAAGCGTTGGCGAATTTCTCCGTCAATAAATAACGCAGCGGAACAGGCTTCCGTTGACGTGTCTAAGGCAAGTAATTTCATGGTATTTTTTGATTTGATAAATGTCGTTTGATGATACGCGAATTGATAAAAAATTCGTAAAACAACGCGGTTAGTTTATATTTGACTTCAAAATTCACTTTTACATTTTGAAACGCAGAATATGACCAAAATAGACATAGAAAATTGTTTAAAAACCTTTATTGACCCGCATTACGGTGTAGATTTAATCACTGCAAAAGCGATTAAAAAAATTGAAATTGATGGCGCAAATGTTCGCATTGATGTCGAATTAGGTTATGCCGCACAACGTTATTTAGAGCCGCTAAAAAATGAACTGACAAATTTGTTAAAAACATTGCCTGAAATAGGTGACATTACAATTTTTGTGCGAATCAAAATCGTCGCTCATGCGGTTCAACAAAATTTAAAACCCTTACCAAACGTGAAAAACATTATCGCAGTTGCTTCGGGAAAAGGCGGCGTAGGTAAATCGACAACAGCGGTTAATTTAGCATTAGCACTCGCTGCAGAAGGTGCGAATGTTGGGATTTTAGATGCGGATATTTATGGACCTAGCGTGCCGATGATGTTTGGATTATCTGGAAAACCTGATAGTTTCGATGACAAAACGATGCAACCAAAAACCGCTCACGGCGTGCAAACCATGTCGATTGGTTATTTGGTTTCGGATGAACAAGCCTTGATTTGGCGTGGTCCAATGGTGACAAATGCGTTACGTCAGTTATTAAACGAAACACATTGGAACGATATTGATTATTTGATTATCGATTTACCACCTGGAACAGGTGATATTCAATTAACACTGGCTCAAAACATTCCTGTCAGTGGCGCGATTATCGTGACAACACCTCAAGATATTGCGCTACTTGACGCGCAACGCGGGTTGGGTATGTTTGAAAAAGTAAATGTGCCTGTTTTAGGTTTAGTCGAAAATATGAGCGTTCACATTTGTAGTAACTGCGGACACGAAGAAGCGATTTTCGGCACAGGCGGTGGCGTGACAATGGCTGAAATTAACAAAATTGATTGTTTAGGCTCGTTGCCGCTTGATATTCAAATTCGTTTGCAAGCTGACGTGGGCGCACCGATTGTAATTTCACAACCCGCCAGTCGTGCCGCCGAAATTTATCGTGAAATTGCGCGAAAAATGGCAGCGAAATTGGCATTAAAACCCAAAGATTTCAGCAGCAAATTCCCGAATATCGTCGTGCAAAACAGCACATCACCTTGTCAAAAATAAACAGGAAATAAAAATGTGGTTTAAAAATTTAAGTGTATTTCGTTTAACAGAAGAATTTCCATTTAACGACGAAACACTTGCCGAAAAACTCGAAACGCAAGCGTTTCATCCTTGCACTAGCCAACAAGTTTTCAGTTTTGGTTGGACTGCACCACTTGGCAAAGGTGCAGAACAATTGGTTCACGAATCAAACGGTTTTTTGATGATTTGCGCGAAAAAAGAAGAACGGGTTTTGCCGAGTTCTGTTGTCAATGAAATGTTGCAAGAAAAAATTGAGGAAATCGAAGAAAAAGAAGGACACAAACTGTCTAAAAAAGCTAAAACTGAATTGAAAGACAATTTGATTTTTGAATTATTACCGCGTGCGTTCACCTTTTCACACAACACGTTTGCTTACATTGACACGAAAAATGGTTTTATCGTTATTGATACCGCGTCAGCAAAAAAAGCCGAAGATTTATTAAGCGCGTTGCGTAAAACGTTAGGTGGTTTGCCAGCAATTCCATTAAACACGGTGGATAAACCTGTTTTGACCATGACAGAATGGGTTTTAAATCAACAACCACCTTCTGAAATCACAATTGAAGATGAATGTGAATTACGCGCTCCCGAAGAAGATGGAGGCATTATTCGTTGCAAACGCCACGATTTAGCTGCACCTGAAATTAAAAATCATCTCGATATTGGCAAACAAGTGATTAAATTAGCATTAAATTGGGAAGACAGATTGTCGTTTGTATTAGATGAAAATTTGGGCGTAAAACGCTTGAAATTTTTGGATTTGATTCAAGAACAAATTGGCGAATCCGAAGCCACTACATTTGAAGAAAAATTCGACATCGATTTTTCAATTATGACCGCAGAATTAGCGAAATTTTTACCCAGTTTGTTAGCCATTTTTGGCGGCGAAAATCGGGCATAATTTTACCGCTTTCACACAAAAGAAGATTTTTGCCCAAATTTAAAGTTTGTTTTAAAAAATTTGCGGTTTCAATCATCAAATCGACGTGAGTGGTATAAAATGCCATTCACGTTTTTTATTGCGTAATTTTTAGCAACATCACAACAGAGGAATTAAATAATGGCTACAACAATGGATGACCGCGACGGTTTTATTTGGAAAGATGGTGAATGGTTGGATTGGCGCGACGCGAAAGTTCACGTTTTAACACACACCTTACATTATGGATTAGGCGTTTTTGAAGGTGTTCGTGCTTATCATGCCGAAAAAGGCACAGCGATTTTCCGTTTGCAAGAACACACTGACCGTTTATTTCGTTCCGCGCACATCATGAATATGAAATTGCCACAAACGAAAGAAGAATTAAATCAAGTTCAAATTGATGCTCTCAGAAAAAACAATTTAGATAGCGCGTATATTCGTGTGATGAGTTTTTTAGGTTCTGAAGGAATGGGCTTGCGTGCAGATAATTTGAAAGTTCACACCATGGTTGCGGCGTGGTCTTGGGGCGCGTATTTAGGTGCAGATAGCATCGAAAAAGGAATTCGTATTCGTACCTCATCTTATACGCGAAATCACCACAACAGTACGTTCTGCAAAGCAAAAGCAAACGGCAATTACATCAATTCCATTTTGGCATTACAAGAAGCGCAAGCAAACGGTTATGACGAAGCGTTAATGCTTGACCATCAAGGTTTTGCGGCAGAAGGTAGCGCGGAAAATTTATTCATTATTCGCAATGGGAAAATTTTTACACCTGAAACCACCTCGGCATTGGAAGGCATTACACGCGATTCTGTGATGACGATTGCGCGTGATTTAGGTTACGAAGTAATTGAAAAACGGATTACACGCGACGAAATTTATGTCGCAGATGAAGCCTTTTTCACAGGTTCCGCCGCCGAAGTTACGCCGATTCGTGAATTAGATAATCGTCAAATTGGCAAAGGCGCACGCGGTGAAATTACGCAAGAATTACAAGCGGCTTATTTCGACGCAGTTCATGGACGCAGCGATACTTATGCGGAGTGGCTGACTTACGTTTAAAAAATAAAATCGCGGGGATTTAACGTGTTAAATCCCTGCGTTGCGTATCCCCTTTTTGTAGGCAAAAATCATGATTCCCATTCGAGATACCGCGCCATGCAATCACCGACCACTGATGACGTGGTCAATTATCGCAATTTGTACGCTTGTTTTTATCGTTATGGAATTATTGCCCAATCCGCTAAGTTATTGGGCAATCAATCATTTTGGAATGGTTGCTGTTCGTTATTCAAATCCACAATGGGCGCATGATTTTGGTTTATCGCAAGATTATGGCTTTTCCTTTTTTAGCAATTTATTTTTTCACAACGACTGGCTACATTTATTGACCAATATGTGGTTTTTATGGATTTTTGGCGATAACGTTGAAGACCG
>CAIVBX010000088.1 GCA_903904275.1 uncultured Pseudomonadota bacterium | reverse complement strand
CATCACGCGGGTCACGACCTTTTAAAATGACTTCTAAACCGCGCCACATCGTGCCGCTCGAAACGGCGTTGCGGATGATGTTATTTTCATCAATGTTCACTTCGCAACGCATGTGACCTTCAATGCGCGTCACAGGGTCAACCACAATGCGCCGTCCGCCCGTTTCCAAGTTATAACCATTCGGGGTAATAATTGAGGTCATTTTTGTTCTCCTTGTTGTTGAGCGCGTTTGAGAGCGGTAATGCCAGCGTGTGCGGCAACACCCGCTGTGACAACACCTGCGGCAATACCACCGACTTTGTCAGCGTTGGCTTCAATACCAAATTGGTTAATGTTTGTGACACGTTCGTAAAAACTGCCTTTATCCCAAAAACCATCTTCTGAACAACCCAAACAACCGTGACCTGATTGAATCGGAAACGACACGCCTTCATTCCAACGCATCGTCGAACAAGCGTTATACGTCGTCGGGCCTTTGCAACCCATTTTGTATAAACAATGACCTTGCCGCGCCGCGTCGTCGTCCCATTCTTCAACAAATTGCCCCGCGTCGAAATGCGGACGGCGATAACATTTGTCATGAATGCGTTGGCTATAAAACATTTGTGGACGACCTTGCGCGTCGAGCGTTGGCAATTTGTCAAACGTTAAAAGATAAGTCACCACAGCGGTCATGACTTCGGCAATCGGTGGACAACCTGGGACTTTGATAATCGGTTTATTGGCTAGATTAGGGATTTTATGCGTCGGTGTGGCGCGAGTTGGATTTGGTTTTGCCGCTTGAACGCAACCCCATGATGCACATGAACCCCACGAAATAATGGCTTTGCAATTTTCAGCCGCGTAACGCAATTGTTCAACAAACGGTTTGCCGCCGATAATGCAATACATGCCGTCTTCAGCAAGAGGTGCGTTGCCTTCGACAGCAAGAATGTAATTGCCTTTATATTTTTCAACGATTTCACTGACAATGGATTCGGCTTCATGACCAGCTGCCGCCATAATTGTGTCGTCGTAATCGAGTGAGAGCATCGATAAAATTACATCTTTAGCGAGCGGATGACCTGAACGAATGAACGATTCTGAGCAACAAGTACATTCCAAACCATGCAACCATAAAACAGGAATACGCGGTTTCGTTTCCATCGCATGAGCAATTTTTGGTGCGAAAGCGGGGGCAAGTCCTAATGAAGCGGCGGTTAAACTGCAAAATTTCAAAAAGCTCCGCCGCGAAATGCCTTGTCGCCGCATCACATCATAAAAGGTTTCATTCATTGCTAAACTCCTCAAGTTAATCCTATTCTTTTAGTGAACTGTTTTGATAGGTTTAAGGAGGTGTTAGCAAGCGTTATGCCTAGTGGAAGACTTTGTAATTCGGGGATTGTTGATGTTTGTAACGCAACAAAATGACAATTTTTTGTTGCGTTAATCACAATTCATTGTCGTGTTTCTAAACTCTCAACAACGCTTTCGCCATTTTTTCCGAAAGTTGTTCTTCAACAAATTGCGGTTCATTCGGTGGATAAAACGAATCTTCGTGATATTCAAAACCGTGTTCTTCAAAAAGGGCGCGTAATTCTTTCATTTTTACAGCCGCTTTTAATTTTTCGCCAAGTTCTGGGTCAGCTTTTGCCTTTGCAGAAAATTCTTTAATAGCATTAACACTCATTGATATAACTCCTGTGGTAAAAAAATTGGTAAATAGTTTTGTTTTTAACCTTCCATCATCTTGACGTAAGCGCGACGCAATAATTCCATTTCGGCGGGTGGCTGACGGCGTAATTCAGTTAAGGTTTTAAGTTTTAAATTACGACTTTCGAGTAATTTATAGGGTGGGTCGAGCAAGGTGAATCGCGCCAAATACACGGTAATCGCGCCTTTTGGCGTGTCGATTTGTTCACAAAAAGTTGGTTCGATTTTGAGCAAATCATCATCAAAATCTAAATGTTGATTTATGGCTTTAAGTAATAACGCGGGATGTAAATTTATTTCGCTAATTTCTACTTCGTCGCTTTCAAGAATTTCAGACAACAACGGCAACGATTCAGGAAAACAAATACTGCCGTTTTCTTGTTGAGCAAATAAAACCAACGCGCTGATGTCACCTTTGTAGAGAAGCAATAAGCGATGATTTTCAAAAGGATTAGCCATTGCCGTAAGTATCCCAAAGCGGTTTATAACTGCTATCAAGGCGCGATAAACGATTACTCACTTGTTCAAGCACCGCATATTTCGGAAAACGTCCGCGATTATTGGCGTACCAGTTTTCCATTTCAGCGTTTAATTTAACTCGTTGTGCGGCACATTCGGTAATTTGTTGTTTTAACCAAGTCATGCTGTTTTGTGGTGTTAATTCCGCGACGCGAT
>CAIVBX010000087.1 GCA_903904275.1 uncultured Pseudomonadota bacterium | reverse complement strand
TATCCTGCGTTTTTTTACATGGTGAGATGCTTGGTTTTAGCATTGATGAAATATTGCCGAACCATCACGCAATGGCTCATTTTATCAATCGCATCATAAAGCGTATTTTGCCTAACACTCAAGCCGTTTCATTAGCATTGATTTTGTTGATGAGTTTTGTGCTGATTTATTCCCTTTCAAATTTGCTAATGCCTTTTTTTGTTTCAATTGGTATCGCTTATTTACTTGAAGGCATTGTGCAAAAAATTGAAGCGCAGAATTTTCCACGTTTTCCTGCGGTGATGGTGGTATTTTCGTTATTTTTAACGAGTTTAGTTTTCTTGCTATTTATTTTAATTCCGATTATTTCGCAACAAGCCGTTGAATTGGTTCAACAAATTCCAGACATTATCAGTCATGCACAAACAGGCATTATGAAATTGCCTAAGTTGTATCCGAAATTGATTTCTGAAAGCAAAATTCAAGAAATTATTCGAGTCGCGCAAACAGAATTATTGAGTTATAGCCAAAATTTATTGTCCGTTTCAGCCGCGTCAGTAATGGGGTTAATCAGCGCGATGATTTATTTGTTTCTTGTGCCGATGATGGTATTTTTTCTGTTGAAAGATAAAGAAATTTTGATGTCATGGTTCACGCAGTTTTTACCTAAAGAACGGCATTTGAGTATTGATGTTTGGCATGAAGTGGATACGCAAATTGGAAATTATGTGCGCGGTAAAGTATCGGAAGTGTTGATTTTGTGCGCGGTCAGTTATGTAACGTATGCCGTAATAGGATTAAATTATGCGTTGTTATTAGCGGTGTTAATGGGGTTGCAAGTCATTTTGCCGTACATTGGTGCAACATTAGTCACATTTCCTGTATTAGGTGTTGCCTATTTTCAATGGGGTTTGAGCAATGATGATTTTATGTCGATTGTGATTGCTTATGCGATTATTCAAGCCGTTGATGGTGTGTTACTTGTGCCATTATTATTCTCTGAAGCCGTGAATTTACACGCGATTGCCATCATTGTAGCGATTTTATTTTTTGGCGGATTGTGGGGTTTTTGGGGAGTATTTTTAGCCATTCCATTGGCGACTGTCGTCAAAGCCGTTTTAACAGCGTGGCCACGAGAAAACGGCATCATGGAAAATTAAGCGTCTTGTTGAATATCTTCTTTTCTGAAATGAATAATCAAACCTTGTAAAAAATTTCTCAACACTTGGTCGCCACATTTTCGATGATGTTTGTGTGCTTCATGCCGAAAAAATGAGCTGAGTTCAGGTTTTGATAAGTTGAAACCAGCGAGTTTTAACGTGTTTAACATATCTTCTTCTTTGAATTCTAACGCGATTCGGAGTTTTCTAAGAATGCCGTTGTTGTCTAATTCAGATTCTGCTTTTTTGACGACAACGTCATCTTTTTTACCGCGTTTGTAAGTAATTAAACCATCTAAAAATAAAGCTAATTTTTTATTGTTGAGCGAGGCAAAATCATCTTCATTATCTTTTTTGAGAAATTTTAATAATTCTTCACGAGTGATTTCGTAACCACCTAATGCAAATATATCTATCATGCTTGCATCGTTTAAATTTAAAGCATAACGCACACGGCGTAATACATCGTTATTTATCATAATTTTATTGTCAGTAATTTAAAGTTAAACGCGGATGGTCGCATGTTTTCAGTATTATGCAAAATGAAGAATAGAATGAAATGAACAATCAGAATTTAACACATGGTGTTTATGTTTAAAAAATCGATAGCAACAACTATCTTGCAGCACGTTATAACCCGATTTGTAATGATAATTTTCACGATAGCGGTCGTGATTTTTGTAGAAAAAGAGCTTTCATTTGGAATGCTAATTCTTGGTTTAGGATTATTATTCATTATTGAATTGTGGATGCAGTATGTTGTGTTGAAAAAAAATGTAATGAATCCATTAAATATGTTTATTTCAGAAGCGCACGCCATGGCAAATAATGACGTTCAGCGTGTTAATTTGTATGATATTTATTTACTAGAAGAACAAAAAAATGAATGGGGCGTTTTGGCAAAAAGTTTTCGAGAAATGCGCCAAAATATCAACAAGACAAACGAATTAAATCAGCAATACAGACTCTATCTTGAATATGAAATAGCGAATCGTACCGCGCAACTAGAAAAGACTAACCGTGAATTACAAGCGTTAATTGAAAAGGAACAAAGCACAGAGATAGAAAAAAGCCATTTTTTGGCGATGCTAGCACATGAATTAAAATCGCCATTGGCTACAATTGAATTTGCGATAGAAAATATCCAACGCAGTAAAAATCCCGAAATAATTGAATTGAGTTTTAAACATGTCCGAAAAGCGACGCAGGACATGGCAGTCATTACACAACGTTGCCTTCAAGTCGATAAATTGGAGCAACCGAATTCCATCGTTATGGACACCACATTTTCAATGGAGCGTTTAATTTACGATTTGATTAAAGGATTTGAAGAAGCCTCACGCTTGCAAATTAAAATTACATCATCGTTGAGTGTCACCAGCGATGAATTGTTATATCAAATTATTATCGGCAATCTTATCGAAAATGCGTTGAAATACTCGCCTGAAAAAAGCGTTGTTGCTATTTTGGTTAAAAAAAGCAGCGAACCTGCTGGTATTTTAATTTCGGTTTCTAATGAAATTGGCAAAGCAGGCAAACCCGATGCCGCAAAAGTATTTGAAAAATACTACAGACACACTAATGCTCAACGTTTGCGTGGAACAGGTTTAGGATTATGGTTAGTTCGGGGTGTGACAACACAATTAGGCGGAAATGTGAATTATATAGAACACAATAACAAGGTGAAATTTCAAGTATGGTTACCTCAATAGCATTTGAACCACCACTACGCATTATCGTGGTTGAAGATTACACTAGCTTACGCGAACAATTGGTTATTCATTTACAAACCGATGGACATTCCGTTCAAGGCGCAGATTCAGGTGTTGAACTGGATGAATTATTGGAAGAATCTGCTGAACCTGACATTTTAATTCTGGATTTAAATTTGCCGTTAGAAGATGGAAATAGCATTGCAAATCGTATGCGCCACAGGTTTCCAAATATCGGCATTATCATGCACACTGTTCGAGTTTCGACTTCTGAAAAAGTCAAAGGCTATTCACATGGTGCAGATATGTACGTCAGCAAACCCGCTAGTCCGCCCGAAATTAGTGCGGCAGTATTAAGTTTGGGACGACGATTGCGTCCCATAACGCAATCAGATTGGTTGCTTGATTTACAAAAAAAATTACTCATTTCACCAAGTAATCAACGGATTTCGTTATTGCTTGCTGAACTTTTAACGCTTCATCATTTGACGTTAGCACCAAATATGATGATGACTTCTGAACAATTATTGGAACTTTTAAAATCTGTGCATCCCGAATGGGGAAAAGTAAATCTCGAAGTCCATTTCAGTCGTTTCAGAAAAAAATTGATGACGTTTTTAAAAAATGAACCTGTGATTAAAAGCGTTCGTGGTGTCGGTTATCAATTATGTTTGCGCTTAAAAGTTAAAGAATAAGTGACTTTTACAATAAAACAACGTCATATTGTTCTTGGTTATAACTGGATTCAGAGCGAAATTTAATTTGTACATTTAAAAAAGATTCCAGTTCTGACAACATATCGGCTTTTTCATCGAGTAACATTTCAACAACTTCATTCGACGCTAAAACTAAAATTTGCTGCACTTTGTATTGACGAACTTCACGAATAATTTCGCGAAAAATTTCTAAACAAATCGATTCAGCCGTTTTTAAAACACCACGTCCGCCACACGCGCAACAAGGTTCACATAAAATATGTTCTAAACTTTCGCGTGTGCGTTTTCGTGTCATTTCAACCAAGCCTAAAATTGAAACTTCGGAAATTTTCGTTTTAGCACGGTCTTTTTCTAAATGGCGTTCTAAAGCTTGTAACACTTGTTTTTTGTGGTCTGCACTTTTCATATCGATAAAATCAATAATGATAATACCGCCTAAGTTTCGCAAACGTAATTGACGTGCAATCGCTTGAGCTGCTTCCAAATTGGTTTTGAAAATGGTTTCTTCTAAATTTCGTCCACCAACATAACCGCCTGTATTGACATCAATCGTAGTCATGGATTCCGTTTGGTCAAAAACCAAATGTCCACCCGATTTAAGTACCACTTTTCGGGCTAAGGCTTTTTCGATTTCATCTTCAATACTGTAAATGTCAAAGACAGGGCAATCGCCTGAATAATGTTCAATCACAGAAACGATTTCAGGCACAAAGGTGTCGGCAAATTCAACTAATCGCTGATAAGTTTCTTTTGAATCAATCCGAATTCGTTCAATGCCTTCACGGTATAAATCGCGCAATGTCCGAACACTTAAAGGCAAATCTTTATGAATAAATTGTTTCGGGGCTGATGTCGTAATTTTGGTACTAATCGATTCCCACAATTTGAGTAAAAATTCTAAATCGGCAACTAATAACGCTTCATCAACACATTCGGCAGCAGTACGAGCAATAAAACCACCACATTCATTTTCTTGTTTAAATTTTTCTAAACAACTTTTTAAACGAGTTCTTTCCGAAGCGCATTCGATTCGTTGTGAAACGCCTGTATTTCCTGAATAAGGCATATAAACATGATAGCGAGAAGGAATCGAAATATCCGTCGTTAAACGTGCGCCTTTTGTGCCGAGTGGGTCTTTAAAAACCTGCACGATAACGTGTTGACCTTCATGAAAATAATGTTCGATATTTGCCGACCCTTTTTTTTCCAATTCTTTCGACGTTAAATCGGATAAATGCAAAAATGCCGATCGAGGCAAACCAATATCGACAAATACTGCCTGCATTCCAGGTAATACGCGGCAAACTTGCCCTTTGTAAATGTTGCCAACTAACCCTATTTTGCAGCTTCGTTCAATAATCAATTCTTGCAAAACGCCATTTTCAATTACGGCAACGCGCGTTTCAGGTGGTGTGACGTTAATTAAAATTTCTTCACTCATAAAATTTTAATTCCTTCCAATGCCAATAATTGCGCGGTTTCAAACAAAGGTAATCCCATCACACCTGAAAAACTGCCGTTAATACGTTCAATAAAAAGACTGCCTTTCCCTTGAATGGCGTAACTTCCTGCTTTGTCGAGTGGCTCGCCGCTTTGCCAATAAGTCAAAATCTCTTCTTCTGTTAAATGTTTGAACGTGACTTCTGTTTTGCTAATGACGCTGTTTTGCTGATTTCCAAGCAATGTGATTGCCGTGAAAACGTGATGTGTTTTACCTGAAAGTTGCTTTAACATTCGGAATGCGTCGGTTTCATTTTCAGGTTTTCCCATGATTTGATTGTCCAAAACGACGGTTGTATCTGCCGCTAAAATGGGCAATTGTGGTTCAAATTTTCGCTGACACGCGGTTGCTTTTTCTAATGCCAAACGCTGAACATAATTTTGGGGACATTCATTTGGCAAAGGTTTTTCATCAATTTCAACTAGTTGAACAAGATGACGAACATGGATTTGATTTAATAATTCACGGCGGCGCGGTGAAGCAGAAGCTAAAATAATTTGTGGCATGAAAATGAAGGTTTAAAAGTTGAATTGAACGCTATGGTAGTTGAATTTTCATTCAGATAGAAATAAATTGAAAATTTATTGTTGTCTAACTAATTGTATTAAAACTTCTTTTTCGATGTCACTTAATTCATTTTGAGTGGCTTTAAGTTGTAATTTGTCTAACCGATTTTTTTGACCTTGTGAAATCAAACGTTTTAACGCACCAATAAATTCGGCTTCAATACCATCGTCAGGAATAAAAATAGGCAAGGACGCTAAGGCATTCAGCATTTTTTCTTCTGGCAAATTACGATAATGTTCAAGAAATTGTGCGGTTGAGGTCGGTTTTTCGGTGCAAATTTTTTGCACAATCGCTTTAAAAACGTCGATTTTTGGAAAGTCTAATGTCTGCCAATCAATTGGCACAGCTTCTAATTTTGTTGCTAATTGTGGATTTTGAACCAACAACGCCAGTGTTAAACGCTCAATGGAATGGCGGACATTTCTTTCTTTTGGCTGATTTTTTGGAGGCAAGGCAATTTCTTTTTCTATTTCAGGCGCAACATCGAAATGCGTTAATTCGGTTAATTTCGCCAACATCATATTTTTAAAAAATCCTTCTGCCAATTTAAGCAAAAACGGTTTGGCTTGACCTGCGAGTTTTGCGCGTCCTTCGATAGAATCTAAATTTAACGTTGCCATAAACTGATTGAAAAAATAACTCGACACCATTTCGGCATTGTCAATGCGTTGCAAAAAGGCTTGCGTGCCTTCTTCGCGCAGTAAAGAATCAGGATCATGCGGCGAGGGTAAAATCAAAACACGCACTTGCCGATTGTCATTTAACACAGAAAAAACGGCATCCATCGCTTTCCATGCGGCATTTTGCCCTGCCGTATCGCCGTCAAAACACAAAATCACTTCAGACGTGGAACGAAATAAAAGTTGTAATTGCGTTGCGGTTAAATTTGTTCCCAATGCGGCAACTGAATAATCAATGCCAAACTGCGCTAGCGTCACCACGTCCATATAACCTTCAACAATGAGAATTCGTGCAGGTTTGGAATTTTTTTTCAGTAATTCGTACAAACCATAAACTTCATTACTTTTGTGAAAAAGTGGCGTTTCGGGCGAATTGAGATATTTCGGTTGCTGTGAATCGTCCAACACACGCCCACCAAAACCAATCACATGACCTCGTTTATTGCGAATTGGAAACATAATGCGCTGACGAAAACGGTCGTAATACATGTCATTTTTGAACGCGAGCATTCCCGCTTCGCAAAGCAGTTCAGTATTTTTGAAATGCGGAGAGAGAATTTGCCAACCGTCTGGTGCGTAGCCAATTATAAAATCACGCGCAATTACACCTGTAATGCCCCGATTTTTTAAATACTCGACGGCGATTTGTTTTTGAGGATGTTTTTTGAGCTGTTGAACGTAAAACGTGGCGATTTGTGCCATGATTTCTTGTAGTTCAACAAGTTTGTTTTTTGCTTCGGGTTCGTAGCCAGTTTGATTTTCGTAAGGAATTTCAACGCCTGCAACGGTCGCTAATTCTTCGATGGTTTCAACAAAACTGAGGTGATTGAATTCCATCAAAAACGAAATGACGTTGCCACCTGCACCACAGCCAAAACAATGATAAAACTGCTTGTTGCGATTGACGTTAAAACTAGGAGATTTTTCGTTATGAAAAGGACAACGGGCGGTGTAATTGGAACCCGTTTTTTTTAAAGGGACGTGCGAATCGATAATATCGACAATATCAACTCGCACTAAAAGTTCATCAATAAATTGTCTTGGTATTTTACCTGACATTTTTTTCTAAGCTGCCTATTCGGCAGTGAACTTGTCGCATCGGTTTTAAGCGAATGCGGCTTTGATTTTTACGCTGACAACCGACATATCGGCTCTGCCTTGCATGGGTTCTTTGAGTAACGCCATGACTTTGCCCATGTCTTTAATCGAGATTGCGCCAGAATCAGCGACCGCTTGCGCAACCATTGCATCAATTTCAGCTTCGGTTAAAGGTTGGGGGAGAAAGTCTTGAATAATGACAATTTCTGCCGCTTCGATGTCGGCTAAATCGGCGCGATTACCTTCGGTATATTGACGAATCGATTCACGACGTTGCTTTACCATTTTATCTAAAACGAGTAAAACGCGACCGTCATCAAGTTCAATTCTTTCGTCAACTTCGATTTGTTTTACGGCGGCAAGAATCAAACGAATTACGCCAAGACGCGCTTTATCGCCACTTTTCATGGCGACTTTCATTTCGTTTTTAATGTGCGCTAATAATTCACTCATGAATTACAGCGCAGGACGACCGCGACGTAAGTTTTTCAACGCATAACGTTCACGCGCCAATTTTTTCAAATGACGTTTAACCGCTGCTGCGCCTTTACGTTTACGTTCAGTTGTGGGTTTTTCATACGCTTCACGACGACGTACTTCAGCTAAAACACCTGCTTTTTCACAAGCGCGTTTGAATCTGCGAATAGCAATATCGAATGGTTCGTTTTCTTTAAGTTTTACTGATGGCATTTAAAATTCCTAATGAGATTAAAAGGTTCGGCAGCAGAATTACCGCCTAATTTGAACCCGCAATTGTACCTTATTTCGTTAATTTTCAAAAACACTTATGATTTCAGCACTCAACAAACCATTTTTTGGATATTTTCATGTTAAAAAAATCTCTTCGTACACTTTTAAAACTACTTTATCGCGTTGAAATTGTCGGTTTAGAAAATTATCACAACGCGGGAAATCGCGTGTTAATCATTGCAAATCATACGTCTTTTTTAGATCCGCCATTACTTGCCGCTTTTTTACCTGATGAAATTACGTTTGCGATTAACACACACATCGCTGAAAAATGGTGGATGAAACCGTTTTTAGGTTTAGCCACATTTTTCCCGCTTGACCCGACACATCCGATGTCGCTCAAAAATTTAATTCATCATTTACAACACGATACTCGAACGCTGATTTTCCCAGAAGGGCGAATTACTACAACAGGTTCGTTGATGAAAATTTACGATGGCACAGGAATGGTTGCGGATAAATCGGATGCCATGATTTTGCCGATTCATATTTCGGGAGCGCAATATACGCCGTTTTCAAAATTACGCGGGATTGTGCGAATTCGCTGGTTTCCAAAAATTACGTTGACGATTTTGCCACCAACACACATTCATGCACAAAAAGAATTAACAGGAAAAAATCGTCGTAAATCAAGCGGGCATGTATTAGCTGATTTGATGTCTGAAATGCAATTTGTCGCTAGTCAAACGTGCCAGACGATTTTTGCAAGTTTACTGAATGCGCGAAAAATTCACGGTGGAAAACATATTGTTGCGGAAGATTTAGAACGCCAGCCGTTGTCTTATGATGCGTTGATTACGCGCACGTTGATTATTGGCAACGCACTTAAAACGATTACTCAACAAAATGACAATGTTGGTGTACTTTTGCCAAATTCAACAAAAACATTGTTTGTGATTTTAGGTTTGCAATATGGCGGACGTATTCCTGCAATGTTGAATTTTTCAACAGGTGCGGCTGGGATGATTGCAGCCTGTCAAACGGCAAAAATTAAAACGGTGTTAAGTTCTCGAAAATTTGCCAATTTAGCGAATTTACAATCTGAATTCGATTTGCTAAATCAACACGTTGAAATTGTTTATCTCGAAGATTTAGCGCAACTTATTTCGACAGTCGATAAATTGCGTGGCGCGTGGCAAAGTAAAACAGCACAATTTTGGTATAAAAATAATATCAATCCCGATTCGCCTGCTGTAGTTTTGTTCACGTCAGGTTCAGAAGGAACGCCAAAAGGTGTGGTTTTATCGCACGCCAACATTTTGGCAAATCATCAACAAGTTTCAGCGCGAATTGATTTTAATGCTCAAGATGTGATTTTAAATTTTTTACCGATGTTTCACTCATTTGGATTCACGATTGGCACGTTATTACCTGTTTTAAACGGTATGAAAACGTTTTTTTATCCAACGCCGCTGCATTTTTCGATTATTCCCGAAATGGCTTATGAAACGAATGCCACGATTATGTTTGGCACAAATACATTTTTGGCGGCTTACGGTAAAAAAGCGCATCCGTATGATTTTTACAAATTACGTTACGTTGTTGCAGGTGCGGAAAAATTACAAGATGCCACGCGAGCAATGTGGGCAGAAAAATTTGGCATTCGTGTTTTAG
>CAIVBX010000086.1 GCA_903904275.1 uncultured Pseudomonadota bacterium | reverse complement strand
GGACAATCGTTATTAGGCATTATTAACAATGTGTTAGATATATCAAAAATCGAAGCGGGCAAACTTGAATTGGATATTTCAGAATTCAATTTGCATGATGTTTTAGACAATTTAGCAACCATCATGATGTTCAATGCCCATGAAAAAAATATCGATTTGATTATTCATCCACCTGTTTGTTCATGTATCAATAATTTGAAAGGCGATTCATTACGATTAGAACAGGTGCTAATAAATTTGGTCGCCAACGCGATTAAATTCACGCATCAAGGTCATGTTGATGTCAACATTTCAGTGCTTGAATTGAATGAGAAAAATGTATATCTCCATTTTTCAGTATCTGACACAGGTCATGGCATTTCTAAAGATGCACAAGAAACCATTTTTGCCTCATTTTCTCAAGCGGATAATTCCATCACCCGACGTTATGGTGGTTCGGGTTTAGGTTTGACAATTTCACGTCAATTAGTTGAATTGATGGGCGGTGAAATCACATTAGTGAGTGAAATAGGAAAGGGCAGTAATTTTTCATTTAATCTGCATTTTGATTATGTTGATGTTAAGGAAGCGACTTATCGAAACAACGAAAGCATTGATATTTTAGTTGTAGACGACAATGAAGTGGCACGAAATGCCTTGCTTTCAATCACGAAAATACTGAACTGGTCTGCGGTAGCGGTTGATTCAGGAGGCGCGGCATTAGATTATGTTAAAACCCATAAAGATAACAATCTAAAACAATCGGTCATTGTTTTAGATTGGCAAATGCCAAGCATGGATGGATTACAAACAGCTAAAGCAATTCAGGAAAAAATGACGTTTTCAAATAGAAAGCCCATCGTGATTATGGTGACAGCGTATGACAGAAAATTTTTAGATGAACATCCAGAAGCGGCTATTTTTGATGCTATTTTAAGCAAACCTGTGACCGCTTCGTCGCTTTATGATGCGATTTCAAAAGCGACATACGGAAGCCAACAATTAGAATGTCAAAAACAAGTTTTACCTCACAAGCAATTAAAACGCCTTCAAGGTCGCCGACTTTTAGTCGTTGATGATAATGACATCAATCTTGAAGTGGCGAGTTTGATATTCGGAGCAGAAGGTGCGTCAGTGACGACAATGGATAATGGTTACAATGCGGTTGAATGGCTAAGAAATAATCCAAACGCGATTGACCTTGTGCTGATGGATATTCAAATGCCTGTCATGAATGGTTATGACGCAACACGTTTAATCCGAGAAATTCCTGCATTACGCAATTTGCCTGTTGTGGCATTAAGCGCAGGCGTTTTTAAAACACAAATTGAAAAAGCAAAAGAGGTTGGTATCGATGATTTTATTGCCAAACCTTTTGATGTGAATATCGCTGTGAATTTGGTTGCAAAGTACACCGAAAACGTAAATCAAGAATGTATTTCCATTGATGAAATCGCTGCAAATTCAAAAGACATCGACATTGATGCGGCGTTAAAAATTTGGAATGACGTTGAAACATATAAACGTTATTTGCTTAAATTTTCAGCAGAATGTGATTTGCTTTTAACCGCGATTCAAAATGAAAATCGTGAAGAATTTTCGAGTTTTGTACACAAAATAAAAGGCACGGCAAAAATGTTAGGCTTGCTTGAAATGGACGCTATCACGCATGAAATTGATGAGTTGATGCACGAGAATCAAGACACAACTCAGGTGATTGAACGTCTAAAAAAAGCAATTTCAACAGTGCAAAATTTTGTTAATGAATACACCACCACAAAACCGAATTCAGATGCAGATGCAGATGCAGAAATTAAAGCGTTTGACGAGATTCTCATCACAAATTTATTAAAATTGATTTTAATCGGTGTTGAAGAAGATAGTCCTGATGGATTAACGGCAGTCATGAATGAATTAAGCTCCTATTTAACAGAAAAACATATTGAATCCCTTAAATCAGCACTTGATTCATTTGATTTTCCGCTTGCTAAATTAGAAGTCATAAAATTAGCAAATGAATTTAATCTTTCTTTGGAAATGCGTTACGTCTCAATTCAATGATGATTAGTCATTCATATTTAAGAAAACGGATTGGTATTGTTTTTATTTGTTCATTATTCCCAATTTTATTAACGATACTTTTTCGTTCCCAACTTTATGCAGTTATGAATGTATCGCATTATTTGATTTTTCATAATATCGCCGAATTTTTTAGTGTCATTGTTTCGTTTTCAATTTTTGGTATCGGTTGGTATGCCTATGAGCAAACGAATAATCGACATATTTTATTTCTGAGTACCGCATTTTTTGTCATTGGCTGGTTAGATTTTTTTCATGCACTGAGTTTTTTTGGAATGCCTGCTTTTTTTACGCAAAATTCGCCAAACAAAGCTGCACAATACTGGATAGCTGCGCGGTTATTTATGGCACTGTTTTTTTTAAGAAGTGCTTTTATTTACCCAAATACACAGCGTTTTGGGCTATCAAAAACGGTCTTGATGATTGAGTGTTTTGTGTTTCCTGCATTGGTATTTATGGGAATTACATTTTTCCACGAACAAATGCCCGTTACGATTGCTGAAGGTGTTGGATTAACACCATTCAAAAAAAATACGGAATATCTCATTATTGTGTTGTTGTGTATTAGCCTTTTTATGTATTGGCAACGAATTTTAAAAACAGGCGAAAAACATCTCATTTATTTTTTGTATGCTTTTGTTGTTTGTATTTTTAGTGAAGCCGTTTTTACAGGCTTTAAAAGCGTTTTTGATACTTACAACGCGTTAGGACATATCTATAAAATTGTCGCGTTTTATCTCATTTATCTCGGTTTATTCGCGGTGTCGGTTAAAAATCCTTACACCGAACTCGCTACGACAAATAAACAACTACAAGAAGAAATTGCCGAGCGGATAAAAATTGAACTGGCATTGAAAAATTATCGAGACAGCTTAGAAAATTTGGTGACAGAACGTACTTCCGAATTAGAAAAAGCAAAAATCGTGGCGGAATTTGCGAATAATTCAAAAAGTATGTTTTTATCAAATATGAGCCATGAATTACGAACGCCGATGAATGCCATTTTAGGGCTTGTTTTCATACTGAAAAAAAGCAACTTATCTGATGATAATAAATTGTTATTAGGCAAAATTCATACAGCGGGACAATCGTTATTAGGCATTATTAACAATGTGTTAGATATATCAAAAATTGAATCAGGTAAATTTGAATTGGAAATGTCCGTTTTTAATTTGCATGAGATTTTAGATAATTTAGCCACTATCATGATGTTTGGCGCGAGTGAGAGAAACATCGATTTAATTATTCATCCGCCTGTTAGCGTTAATGTCCATCGTTTAAAAGGTGATTCCTTACGGTTGCAACAGGTGTTAGTGAATTTGGTAGGCAACGCGATTAAATTCACGCATCAAGGTCATGTTGATGTCAACATTTCAGTGTTGGAATGCAATGAAAATTGCGTTTATTTGCATTTTTCTGTGTCTGATACGGGAACGGGCATTTCTAAAGACGCACAAAAAACGATTTTTACGTCATTTTCTCAAGCAGATAATTCCATTACGCGTCGTTTTGGTGGAACGGGTTTGGGTTTAGCCATTTCACAGCAATTAGTGGCATTGATGGGTGGTGAAATTTCGCTAACAAGTGAATTAGGAAAGGGCAGTGATTTTTCTTTTAATCTTCATTTTGATTACGACGACAGTGAAAATTTGCTTTCTGAAATCACAACAATAGACAAGAAAAATGGTTATATCAATCGCCTTGAAGGTTGCAGACTTTTAATCGTTGATGATAATGAAATCAATCTTGAAGTTGCCAATCGGATATTTACAACAGAAGGCGCATCAGTTGTAACGATTGATAATGGTCAGCAAGCAGTTGATTGGATTAGAAATAATTCAAATGCGGTTGATCTTGTATTGATGGATATTCAAATGCCTGTGATGGATGGCTATGATGCAACACGTTTAATTCGCCAAATTCCCGAACTCCTCAATTTACCTGTTGTGGCATTAAGCGCTGGCGTTTTTACATCACAAATTGAACTGGCAAAAAACGTCGGTATTAACGATTTCATTGCGAAACCGTTTGATGTTGAAGTAGCTGTTAATTTGATTGCCAAACTGACAAAACCTTCAATAACCCTAAAAAAACAACTCTTTAAAATGCCTTTGCCGATATCTACGGCTCAATTCCCAGTTATTGATATAAAAATGGCATTAAAAATTTGGAAAGATGTTTCAATTTACAAACGTTATTTACTTAAATTTTCAACAGAATGTGAGTTACTTTTAAATGCAATGACAAATGAAAACATGGGCGAGTTTTCTCGTCTAATTCACAAAACAAAAGGCGCGGCAAAAATGTTGGGCTTGATTGAAATAGGCGAAATTACTTACGAAATTGATGAATTGATAAATAATAGTCAAGATATAACACAAGCGATTGAACGTTTAAAAGAGGCAATTACCCGCACGAAAAATTTTATTCAGGAATACACCACAACGCATCAAAATTTAGAGCCAGAAATAAAATTGTTTGACAACGTGATTGTTACAAATTTGTTAAAATTGGTTTGGCAAAACGTTGA
Source organism: uncultured Pseudomonadota bacterium (assembly GCA_903904275.1). GTDB lineage: Bacteria > Pseudomonadota > Gammaproteobacteria > Methylococcales > Methylomonadaceae > UBA10906. The sequence continues at coordinate 4,523 of CAIVBX010000086.1, read as the reverse complement.
GCAAGATAGTCCCGATGGACTAACAACGACAATAGATGAGTTAAGCGCCTATTTAACAGAAAAACGCATTGAACCGCTCAAATTAGCACTCGATTCTTTTGATTTTCCACTTACAAAATCAGAAATAATCAAATTGGCTACCGAATTTCATCTTTCTTTAGGAGTTTAGAATGTTTAACTTAGAACCACTTATTCTTGTTGTTGATGATGAACCAAGTAATTTAGCTGTTATGCGTGAAATACTCAGTAGCGAATATAAATTGGTTTATGCAAAAGATGGCGCGAGTGCATTAGTTGCAGCAGAAAAGCATAATCCGTCACTTATTTTATTAGACATTCAACTTCCTGATTTTGATGGTTATGAAATTTGTTGCCAATTAAAACGAAATTCCAAAACGGAACATATTCCGATTATTTTTGTCACCGCGATGGGTGGTGATTTAAGCGAAGAAACTGGCTTGGAAATTGGCGCAGTGGATTACATCACAAAACCTTTTTCGCCGTCTGTTGTTCGCGCCCGTGTTCGTCTTCATTTGTCATTAGTTCAATCGGGAAAATTAGAAGAAAGTTATCGTGAAGCAATTTATATGTTAGGCGCAGCAGGTCACTATAATGATAACGATACGGATGTTCATATTTGGCGGATGGCGGCTTATGCTGTAAGACTCGCGGATGAATGTGGATGGAGTTTTGAAAAAAGTAAATTGTTGGAATTAGCGGCTCCCATGCACGACACAGGGAAAATTGGTATTCCAGACGCGATATTACGGAAACCTGATAAATTAACACCTGATGAATGGATAATCATGAAAACGCATTCCACAATGGGCTATGACATATTAAATCGTGGGAATGCGCCGATTTTCAAGATGGCAGCAGAAATTGCTTATTGTCATCATGAAAAATGGGACGGTTCAGGTTATCCACAAGGTCTTAAAGGTGAACAAATTTCTGAACCTGCGCGGATTGTTGCTGTAGCGGATGTTTTTGATGCACTCACAATGGATAGAGCCTACAAAAAAGCATGGACGGTCGAAGATTCTATTGCTGAAATTAAGAAAGGTTCAGGTCATCATTTTGAACCACGATTAGTTGATAAATTTGAAAAAATCTTACCTGATATTCTTGAAATTAAAAAACAATGGTCTTTTGAAGATTTAATGTTTCGAAATAACACATTTTAATAAAACACAAGTGCCACCAAAAGAGTTACTATCTACATTACGACTGCGCCTTTGATGCCTCGACGAGGCGTTGTCTAAGTTCTTGAGCTACCTTACCATTACGCTGAAATTTCAACGCCTTGTCTGCTGAAGCACGACGAATTCCATTTGCTTTGCAAAATTTATTTAACGTTGTTCCTTGCAAAACAAAACCGCTTAACACTACTCGAATTAAATTTTTTTTGCTTTGCATTTAAAAACCCGTTGTTCTATGTTCTATTTGTGATTAACTTAATCACATTTAAAATTAGTCTAGCCGCAAATCGCGGCAAATAAAAGTGGAGATTCATAATGGCGGCAGCAAATCAACGTGTGGCACAGATAAGAAAGTCTAAGCAATTGACGCAAAAAGAATTTTCTGAGCTGATAGGTTTCTCAAGAAGTTCATTAAGTGAGATTGAAAGCGGCACTCGCTGCCTGAATTTGGGGCTGGTTGAAGCAATAAAAGCCGCGTATCCAGACATAAATATGGATTGGTTGATTACAGGAGAGGGCGAAATGTCTAAAAAAAGTGCGCCAAACGAGAGTTTTAGTGATGAGGATTTGCAAATTTTGCGGATGCTTAAACGATTACCTGAACCCCAAAAAAAGAAGGAAATCGCGGATATTGAAGTATTTTTACAATCCTTTGACGAGGCTATATCACATTGGGTAGCCAATAATCAGGATCAGCATCATGCTGCAATGGCATGATGCCATGTCAAGCACGGTAGTGTTTGAGAGAAAATTTAATTTCTTAATTAAAAAGTAATTAACCAATTGATAACCTAAAAAGGAATAAAACAATGCTAAAAATTTTAATTATTGATGATGACGAAATCATTCGTGATGCGCTTACGTTGATGTTAAAGCAAGACAATCACAAAGTAACAATCGCTACAAATGGTGAAGAGGGAATTTCATTTTATAAAGAATATAAATATGACTTAATCATTACGGATATTTTAATGCCTGGGAAAAATGGTATTGAATTTCTTATCGAAATGACGAATTTGAATAATACAATTCCGATTGTCGCAATGTCAGGTGGACGACGTGCTGTGACAAGTGATTTCAATTTATCATCTGCCGAACTTTTAGATGTCAAAGCGACCTTAACCAAACCTTTTACGATAGAAGAATTAAAAGAAGTCATACAAATTGCTTTACGTTAAAAATAGGTAATTACATACCTTGATAGATTTTTTTAACTATCTGATAAAACCATAATGGTCTGCCTAAAATAATACAAAAAGCAATAACTGGCGTAACAGGAACAGGTGCAATATCAATAACGAATAGACAAAATAAAAATAAAAATGTTTTTTGTCGTGCTTTTTTTACTTCAATTGAAAAGCTAAGTTCGCAAGGTTGCGGATTGTTATACAAATTTCCGATAAGATTCCAAAACCAAATTGGACGTATCAAAACAACAGTCATTCCAATCAAGCAACCTGGTGAAATTGGACCAAAACCAATAATTGCGAAAATACTAAAAACAGCAAGACATTTAATTTGTGTCAGATTCATTTTTTAATGCCAGCCGCCATATTGTGTTGTTGTATCGCCGCGCCATCCTGTACTGGTTTTATTTGCATCGGGCGTATGAACACTACCATTTGCAGCTAAAATCATATTTTGACGTGTATAACCGCCTAGCGATTTCGCTTTTGCCGCGATATTTGTCGTAAATGAGTTGATGTCATAATTCGTCACATCGGTATCAATCACAACAGAAATGAAATTATCCGAACGTAAGATAATCGGCAGTTTTGTTTGAGCAGGAATTTCTAATTGATAACGTCCATTTTCAACTTTTGCAGAAACCACTACATTTTCACCGTCAAGCGCGTCAACATTACCCGTTTTAGTTTCCACTTTTCCAGAAAATAAAAGTGATGTTGCGGTGTATTTTGTAATGGATTGCGTTGCAGGTTTTGACTGTTGCGTTTCATTACACGCACTTAATAAAAACGTGGCGAACAATCCTATTAGTAATAATTTTTTGCTAATACTCCGCATCGGTATCTTCTCCAATTTCTAGCCACATTGAATTGATAATTGCTAATGCTGCCGCTAAACTCACCCCTAAAATCCACGCAAAATACCACATGATTTATCTCCCAACTGATTAAAATTTGTATTCAAACCCAAGCCAAACGTTATTATTTTTTACGCTGGTCATTTCTGTACTTAATTTTCGATTTCCGTGTTGCCAACCTAACTTGAGTTGTGTTGCGGGCGTTAATTCATATTCCAATTCAAGTTCGCCTTGATAGCTATTTTCATTTGCACCAAAACGGTCATCGTCTGGTTGCTTGCTCATAGACGCATTGTGTTCATAATCAAAAATTAAATTTGCCGTTAATTTTTCAAGCAATTTCACTTTTAATTCGCCCGAAGCATAATGATTTGTGTAGGACAAATCATCGGCAAAATGTGTAACGCGATGATGTTCTGCGCTGCCTCTTTCGTAGTGATAACCAATCAAAAGCGCAATGTCTTCGTTTATATCCCACTCAAGATGAGGACCAATTGTCCAAAATTGCGTGTCACGATATACAAATGGTTGGTTGTAATTTCGCAAACCATAACGACTTAATAATCTGACCGTAAAATCGTCATTCAATTTTTGATCAATGTGAAACGACCAATAATGACTGGTTAAAATTTCATCGTGTTCGGTTTCTTCGCCTGTTAGTTGCATAAACGTATTTTTACCCAAAAACAAATCTGGAACATAGTTGTAATGCAAACTCAATTTTGTATCTGTTTCAAACGATTGTGCTAATTCAAAATCAAATAAACCGTGCGTAAAATTAGTTTGATTTGTAAAAACATAACCACCAGCATCGGCAGAAAAACTAATTTCACCAAGCGAATTATGACTAGTCCATTCCGCTTCTAAACTGGGTTCGTAGACAAAATCACTGCCTTGCCCTGTTTTATCAATATTCGGTTGCGTCGGGTCGTCTTTTAGCGAAAGTCGGCGCGTTGCAGAAAATAATGCAACGTCATCAGTATAATAACCTGCATTATCTGCTTTTAAAGTCCATTCAGCGCGTGCGAATGGACTAATTAAAATCAAAAAAATTAACCAAACAAGCCGCATTTTTAATACATTGTGTGTTGATTTGCTTGTACTTGTTCAATCGTCACTTTGCCACGCATGATGCGATAAACCCAAGTCGTATAGGCAATCACAATCGGCATAAAGACAATTGTTGCCGCAAGTAACATTTTCATTGTGTAATGACTCGCGCTCGCGTCCCAAATGGTCAAACTGCTCGTTATTGAAAGCGTTGAAGGTAAAACAAAGGG
>CAIVBX010000085.1 GCA_903904275.1 uncultured Pseudomonadota bacterium | reverse complement strand
CACCATTCCTGCTGGTTTATTCAAAATCAAAATATCATCATCTTCGAAAAGAATATCAAGCGCGATATTTTCAGCTTCATACGTCACAACAATTTCAGGTTCTGCATCGAGTTCGATAAATTCTCCACCTTCTAATTTGTCACGCGGTTTTAATGCTTCACCATTGATTTTTACGCGCCCGTTTTTCACCCACGTTTGTAATTTGCTACGCGAATACTCACTAAATAATTCTGCTAATGCCGCATCTAAACGCATTCCAGCCATTTCGTGAGGAACTTCGATTGTTAATAATTCTGTCATAACGCCTAATTTTTTTAATTCACTTGTTGATAAGTTATACTCGCGCCCAACGTGTCGCTGATTTGCAGCGCGAAATCATTTTTAAATTCTGAAATTTATGGTCACCATTCTAATTAAATTTTTTACCGCTTGTTGTTTAATTCTTGCTTTAACGTCTTTAACAGGTTGTGAAACGCTGCAAAGTTTGACAGGTAGCGGCGGTTCAAGTGAACAAGAAGATTACACAGGCTGGAATGCGGATAAATTCCGTACAGAAGCAAAAGTAGCTGTTGATGCAAGCAGTTACGATAAAGCCGTGAAACTTTATGAAGCTCTCGAAGCTCGTTATCCGTTTGATACCGCTGCACCTCAAACATTGATTGATAGTGCGTATGCGTATTATAAAAATAATGATGCGGAAGCGGCTTTATCTACGGCTGACCGATTTATTAAAACCTATCCACGCGATAATCATGTCGATTATGCGTATTACTTAAAAGGCTTAGTGAATTACAATCGTGGCATTACGTTTGTTGACCGTTTTTTGCCAACCGACACCTCGCAACGTGACCAAGTTTATGCAAATGATGCGCTGGAGAATTATGCCGAATTGATGCGCCGTTTTCCAAAAAGTCAGTATGTCGCAGACGCACAACAACGCTCAATTGCCATTAAAAATAATTTAGCGATGCACGAAATCAACATTGCCCGTTATTACATGAAACGAAATGCGTATATTGCCGCCGTAAATCGTGGCAAAACTGTGATGGAAAAATATCCGCGTTCGATTGCTGTGCCATTTGCATTAGAAATTTTGCAAGAGGCTTACACGCAATTAAATATGACGGATTTAGCCGCCGATGCAAAACGAATTTATACTCAAAATTACCCAAATGGTGCGCCAGTTAAAGAAAATAGTGGTGAAACTATATCGCATCAAGTCTGGGATTTTGTCGGCTTAGATAAATAAAAACAAAAATAGATTGATAGGAAAAAAGTGAAAACCAAACAACTTAATAAACCCGTTTCTTTACGCAACAAAAAACAACCGAACAAACCCGCAAGCCAAATGCGTCGTGAAAATTTACGCGACGTGAAAAAAAAACAACCTGACGAAAAACGGCTTGTTGATGTCGAAGTGTCAAAAGATGGCGAGCGAATTCAAAAAGTGTTAGCACGCGGTGGTTTAGCGTCACGCCGCGAAATTGAACGTTGGATTACGGAAGGACGTTTGAAAATTAACGGCGTTTTAGTGAAACAAGGCGCACATTTGAAAGCGGGCGATTATTTGCAATTGAATGACCGTGTTGTCAATTGGGATAAATTTGAACGTCAACCCACGCGCGTTTTGATTTATCACAAACCAACGGGCGAAATTGTGTCTCGAAATGACCCGCAAGGTCGTCCGACAATTTTTGCGAATTTGCCGAAACTCGACACATCGCGTTGGATTTCTGTTGGACGTTTAGACGTGAACACATCGGGCTTGTTGCTCGTTACGAATAATGGTGAATTAGCTAACAAATTGATGCACCCTTCAACTGAAGTTGAACGCGAATATGCAGTGCGAATTTTAGGTGAAGTACCTGACGACAAAATCGAATTGTTAAAACAAGGCGTTCAACTAGAAGATGGTTTGGCGAAATTTGACCAAATCTATTTTATGGGCGGCGAAGGTGCAAACAAGTGGTATCACGTTGTGGTTAGCGAAGGACGAAATCGTTTAGTTCGTCGTTTGTGGGAGGCGCAAAATGTGGTAGTCAGTCGTTTAATGCGTGTCCGTTATGGACCTGTTGTGTTGTCAGACGGTTTGCGAACAGGCAAATGCTACGAACTCGATAAAAAAGAATTAGATTTATTATTTGAATTTGCTGGTTTAGAAGTTGAAACCACCAGCATTGTTAAATCGGAGAAAAAAGATGTCAAAACCAAACCTTCTTCAAATCGCTAAAAGTGTGATTGCCGCAGCGGCTGGCATTCAAAGTCAAAAAAATCGTGAACAAGATTTTCAACATGGTTCGTTATCGTCTTATGTCATCGGCGGCATACTTTTTACGATTACATTTATTGGCGTAATTGTGTTGATTGTGTCGATGGTGTTGTAATTTTCGTTAAACATCTCAAACAAAAAAACCGCTTTTGACAGCGGTTTTTTTTCAATATAAAACGGATTTTATGCCATGAACATGCCGCCGTTAACGTGCAACGTTTCGCCTGTGATATAGGCTGCGCCATCTGACGCTAAAAAACTAACCGCGTGAGCAATTTCTTTTGCATCGCCTAAACGCGCTAATGGAATTGCACTTAACAAATGATTTTTTATATCGTCGCTGAGTTCTTTCGTCATATCGGTATCAATAAAACCAGGCGCGACAGTATTTACGGTGATATTGCGTGAACCGACTTCTTTTGCCATCGATTTCGTAAAACCAATCATGCCTGCTTTTGCCGCCGCATAATTCGCTTGTCCCGCATTACCAGTTGAACCGACAACTGACGAAATGTTAATAATTCGCCCTGTTTTCGCTTTCATCATGCCTCGTAAAACCGCTTTGCTCATGCGGAAAACGGACGTTAAATTGGTCGAAATAATATCGTTCCATTCATCATCTTTCATACGCATTAATAAATTATCGCGCGTAATTCCCGCGTTATTGACCAAAACGTGCGGCGTGCCGAATTCATCTGAAATCGCTTTCATCACAATTTCAATCGATTCAGAATTTGAAACGTCCAACATTAAACCTTTTCCGTTTTCGCCTAAATAAGTAGAAATTGCCGCCGCTCCATTTTCAGAAGTCGCCGTACCTAAAACGAAAAATCCATCTTCAGCGAGTCTTTCCGCAATCGCACGTCCGATGCCACGACTTGCACCTGTTATTAAAGCGATTCTTTTAGTCATTGGGTTTGCTCCATTACATTTTTCATTGTTTGTGTGTCGTAAAGCGCGAAATGCTCAGCTTCTTTAGCGATACGTTTATTTAATCCAATTAACACTTTTCCCGCGCCACATTCTACAAATTGCGTCACACCTTGGTCTGCCATAAATTTAATTGAATCAACCCAGCGCACAGGTTTATAAAGTTGTTCTTTCAGCGCATGACGAATTAACTCAGGTGAACGATGCGAAAGTACATCGACGTTGTGAATTAATGTCACATTTGGTGGGTTAATCGTGATATTTTGAAGCGCGTCAGCTAATTTTTCAGCGGCGGGTAACATCAACGCACAATGTGACGGCACGCTAACAGGTAACAACAACGCGCGTTTTGCTCCCGCGTCTTTTGCACCAATCATAGCGCGTTCGACAGCCGATTTATGACCTGCAATTACCACTTGACCTTGAGAATTGAAATTCACGGCTGAAACCACTTCGCCCTGCTCTGCTTCAACGCAAATTTTAACCACTTCATGGTCTTCTAAACCCAGAATTGCAGCCATTGCGCCCACACCTTCAGGCACAGCTTGTTGCATCAATTCCCCGCGCAATGCGACGAGTTTGATGGCATCTTCAAAATTCAACGCACCCGCGCAAACCAATGCGCTGTATTCGCCTAAACTGTGACCTGCCATCCATGAAGGGCGTGTTTCACTATGTTTTATCCAAGCATTCCAAACCGCGACACCTGTTGCAAGCATCACAGGTTGCGTGTTGTGAGTTTGATTTAATTCACTTGCCAATGATTCATCGGTAATTAACGCCCATAAATCTTTGTTTAATGCGTTAGATGCGCGTTCAAAAGTGTGTTTTATTTCTGGATAAGTTGCCGCTAAATCGTTAAGCATTCCTGTTGATTGCGAACCTTGTCCAGGAAAGACGAAAGCTAAGTTATAAGTTTGTTCAGTCATTATTTTGAATAATTTTAGAAAAACTAAAATTATAGTCAAATCAATAGTCAAAGGTTCAAAAAATTGTAAAAAATTTCTAATTTAAAAAAAATATTGTTGATTTGAATCACCGATATTTGGGATTTTTTGTGTAGAATTGCGCCCTTTATCGTCAAAATTACAAATGTGACATGACAAATTTCGTCCAATGGTTTCGTGGTTCATCGCCTTATATTCAAGCGCATCGTAATAAAACATTTGTCATAAATTTCGGTGGCGAAATGTTAAAAGATGAATCGTTTAAAAACCTGATTCATGATTTTGCGTTATTAAAAAGTTTAGGCATTCGTTTAGTTTTAGTTCACGGAATTCGCCCACAAATTGACGCACGTTTAGAAAAATTGAATCATCAAGCCTGTTTTCATAATCGTTTGCGAATTACAGATGATGTGGCGTTGCAATGTGTGAAAGAAGCCGCTGGTTTTGTGAAAGTAGAAATTGAAGCCTTGCTTTCAATGGGTTTAGCAAATTCACCGATGGCAAATGCTGAACTAAAAGTCGCATCGGGCAATTTTATTGTGGCGAAACCGATTGGTGTGATTGATGGCATTGATTACGCAAATACAGGTGCGGTGCGAAAAATTAACAGTGTGGCAATTCACGCCCAATTAGAACAACAAAATTTAGTTTTAATTTCTCCCATCGGTTATTCACCCAGTGGTGATGTGTTTAATTTATCCGCCGAACACGTTGCAACAGCAGTCGCAATTGCGTTAAATGCTGAAAAATTGATTTTTTTAACTGAAGAAAGTTGTGTTGATGCAAATGGCGATTTAATTGCTCAATTGACGACAGATGAATTAAAACAAAACACAACATTAAATTTTTCATTACAAGCGGCGATTGAAAGTTGTGAAGCTGGAATTGCACGAGTTCATTTAATCAATCGACATATTGATGGCGCGTTATTACAAGAACTTTTCACACGCGATGGCGTAGGCACATTGGTCAGTGCAAAACCGTATGAAATTTGCCGCGCGGCGACGTTGAATGATATTGGTGGCATTTTGGAATTGATAAAACCACTTGAACAACAAGGCGTTTTGGCAAAACGGTCGCGTGAAAAAATTGAAATGGAAATTAACGATTACATTATTTTAGAACGCGATGGGCTAATTATTGGCTGCACGGCGTTACACGTTAATGCCGTTGAAAATTGCGCGATAATAGCTTGTTTAGCGGTTCATGTTGATTATCGTGGTGGCGCACGCGGACAACGCTTATTTTCAACGGCGTTAGAAAATGCAAAAAAACAAAATTTGAAAACGCTTTTTGTTTTATCTACGCAAACAGTGCAGTGGTTTGTAGAACGCGGTTTTGAACATGGTGACTTCGACAATCTACCTGATTTTTTGAAAGCTCTTTATAATCCACAGCGAAATTCTAAAATTCTTTTTAAAATCCTTGAGTAATCGCATGAAATCACCTTGTTTATCTCTGTTACAAGTGACGGACTTACACATTTTGCCAGCATTTGAAAATACGTTGCTAGGTGTTCAAACGGAGCGTTTTTTTTATGACGTATTAGCAAACGCTTTTGAGCAACGAAAACATTATGATTTGTTAATTTTAACAGGTGATTTAGCACAATCGCCTTGTTTTGAAAGCTATCAGCGAATTTTTCAAAAAATCGAAAATCATAAAATACCTGCACGTTGTTTAGCGGGAAATCATGACAATTATGAATTGATGCAACAAGTTTTCAACACACCAGAAATCAATTGTCAGAAACAAACGTGTTTTGGAAATTGGCAAATTTTGACCTTAAACAGCCAAATTATCGGCAGCGAAAAAGGACGTTTAGCGCAAACAGAATTAGATTTTTTAGAAACCTGTTTGAATGAAAGAAGTGATTTATTTACGTTGATTGCGTTACATCACAATTGTTTATCAACAAATAGTGCGTGGCTTGATACGATGCAAATTGAGAATAGTGACGTATTTTTAAACATGGTGGCACAATTTCCGAATGTAAAAGCCATTACAACAGGACATATTCATCAAGAAATGGATAGAAAATGGGGCGATATTTCTATATTTGGAACACCATCAACCTGTTTTCAATTTTCGTTAAATAGCGCAAATTTTAAAATGGACAGAACACCATCTGGCTATCGAATTATTGATTTATACGATGATGGTTCGGTCAGAACAAACGTATTACGCCTTGATGTAAAAATGGAGGAATTAGAATTGGATTCCGAAGGCTATTAACATTCGCGTTACAATGCAACACATTTGAATACATTAGAAAAGATTAAGAGGACAGTTTTAATGAGTGAATTTTTTGAAGTTCCCAGCCCATTTTGTGGTGTTGGTACAGACGATTTAACAATTAAAGTCGATGGTTTAAAAATTAGCGTTGTTGAAAACGGTTGCACCGTCAACACGCCAGCATTTGAACAAGAAATTACCGACACAAAACCACGCATTAACGGTAAAGAAGTCGAATTAAGCGAAGCCGTTTCACACGCCGCAAGT
>CAIVBX010000084.1 GCA_903904275.1 uncultured Pseudomonadota bacterium | reverse complement strand
CCAAAGCAGCTGGGTTATAACCTGCTGATTGTGTGTAATCCGCTTGATTTAAACCAGCCGTGTTGTCATACGTTGTTGCGTTGGGATTGGCGGCATTTGCGATTGGACTAAAGTTAGTGTCGAATCCGCCGCTTGCCATTTTGTCAGCTAACGCAGACGCATTTTGATATTGCGCGTTATTACTTTCAGCACGACCGTTGATTTGGTCAGTGTAGCCACTATTTAGATTTTGTTGCTTTCCCCACTGGTCAGCATAGCCTTGTTGCTTTGTAAGGTCAGATTGTAATGATGCTAGTTGCGCCGACTGGTCTTTATTTAATTTCCCACCTTTAGTAGTGATTGCATTTAATGCCGCGATTTGTGAGTTATCGCTTGAAATCGCACCATTAAAAGTGTCGGGTGTATTTTGACCAATGAATTGATTGGCTAAATTAAAAACCTGTTGACGCGCTGCCGTTGTGCCAGGGTCGAATTTCTGCATTGTTGTCGAACTGGTGCTTGATGGTGCTGATGAGCCGCCCATAAAAATCCTTACGTCATCTCGACGTTAGTTAAAGTGAAATACTGAAATGTGTTGTTTCTTCTTTGAAATTTAAATCAGAAAGTATTGATGAGAATCCGCGTCGGCAATAAGTATCTAGCCATTTTGCGCCACTTTCTTTTGCGTAATTAAAAAGACAAATCGTTAATGATTCGCGCCATGCTTCAAGATTTTCACCGCCTAACAAAAACAGGTTTATTGCCATTCCCGTTGGATAGATGTTTTTTTCTGTGACAAAAGCAGCAAGTGTTTTATTGTTTTTTTCGTCAAAAATCGCCCATGCTTGACGATCACCGCTTACAAGTGAGCATAAAACAATATCTAAGGGGAATCGCTCAATTGATGAGCTTCTTAATAGCGGTTTTTCGAGGTTTTCACGGATTTCATGCCAAACGATTGGAATGTTTTCTTTTTCTATTTTATAAATTCTCATCCTAAAAAATGCCATGCTGAGTTGTAATAACCATAAAATCCTTTGCCGCTGCCTGGATTCCAGTTTGTCCCGTCCGCAAACCGAATATCACCATCACGCGGTTTAGCGGGTACAGCGTTGACCATATCAAGATGACCTGCTGCAAGTTGCATGATGGCGTTTTGAATCGCTTGAAATTCATCACGCAAATAACGCGGCAAATCGGCTGGGTCGTTTGGTGTTGGGCTAGGCGAATAAAAAACGGTGCTGCTGTTATTGGCTTGCATTACCAGCCCCCAGTTTGTTGAACATCAATGTCGAATGAATCAATCCGCCACGAAAACGCGCTACCCGTTGAGAATTTGACCGCAATGTAACGACCGCTCACTAAACAATCATTTGAAATCGTCGAACCGATAACATGATTCATAACACTACCCCATGCGGGTTCAGTAAATGGGTCTGATTGCGAGCCAACTTGAATTTGTACCGTTTCGCCCACGTTTCCTGTAATACGCGGTCTAATTCCTTTTACGAGTTTCATGCTTTCAGGTGCATCAAACGATAAGCCGCGCCGCTCTAAATAAGCATTCGGAATCACGCCGTTAAATGAAGATGACGTGGGCAATACAGTGTGAATAAGCGATAATGATTGACGGGCCGTTATAAGCCTCTGCTTCAAGGAATGCTCTCAGTGTCT